>SPBV01000035.1 GCA_004525885.1 Nitrosomonadales bacterium | reverse complement strand
GCACTCGAACAGAGTAATACGGCTGTCTATTTCGAAAACAGGCTTTTTCTAAAAGGCTACCGTCGCCTACAGCTTGGCACTAATCTAGAGGTGGAGGTGGGATGTTTTCTTACCGAACACTCATTCTCGCATGCTGTTCCTGTTGCTGGATATGTGGAATTAAACCGTGCTGATGGTCAAAAGATAACATTGGCATTACTGCAATCCTATGTAGAGAATCAGGGAATAGGTTGGAATTTTGTTTTGGATTATCTTCAACGTTTTTTGCGTGAGCACTTGGTCGAATTATCGTCCCAATCAGTGGAATCACCTCCACCAATTAACCCTCACGATTACTTCCTTACACTAATGGGTGTACTTGGTTGTCGCACCGCAGAGCTTCATCTGGCATTCTGCAATTCCGTTGGTGAGATAGCATTTGAACCCGAGCCTATCACGTCAGATGACCTTGCAGCCTGGTCTGCAAAAACATACACTGAGGCTGTCGCCACGTTCGATAAACTGGAAATCCTTCGCGACAGCTTGACTGATGATTTGCGTGCAGCGTGCGATCGTTTGCTCTCGCTCCGACCAATTTTGCTTGACCGTATTTCTCTGTCAAATCTGGGGAGTATTTCCGCTTACAAAATGCGGCATCATGGTGATTACCATCTTGGGCAAGTTCTGCTAGTAGAGAACGACTTTATTATCACTGATTTCGAAGGAGAGCCAGCCAGGTCCATGGATGAACGACGCCAAAAGCATTCTCCGCTACGCGATGTTGCGGGCATGTTACGTTCCTTTAGTTACGCTTCATCCGTGGCCACAAATCAAGCCACTGCAGAACGTCCTGCCGACCGGCAGCATTTTGGCCCTCTTGTAAATTTCTGGGAGAATGAGGTGGCGGGAGCATTCCTCAAAAGTTATCGTGACACTATTCAGGGTAGTGCGGTTTGGCCAGTTGATTTTGGTACAGCAGACCGATTGATCGATTTTTTTGTCATCGAGAAAACGCTCTACGAATTACGCTACGAAATGGACAATCGACCTGACTGGTTATCCGTTCCGCTCTTTAGTTTACTTAGAACTCTTCAACATAAGAGAGACACAGAAGATCATAAAGGAGAAGCTTTATGAAAGTGCTTGCCATGGTTTTAGCTGGTGGTCAGGGCTCTCGATTACATCCTCTAACGGCGGAACGATCCAAACCGGCAGTTCCTTTTGGTAGCCGATACCGCATCGTAGATTTTGTCCTCAGCAACCTAATAAATTCGGAGATATATAGTATCTACCTGCTAATACAATATAAATCCCAGTCATTGATCGAACATATAGATAGGGGATGGGGGCGGTATGGTAACAGTTACACAAGCCAATTTATTACCCTTGTTCCTCCGCAGCTACGCGAGGGGGACGTGTGGTTCCAAGGTACATCTGATGCTGTGTTTCAGAATATTAATCTAATCAAACGACATGCTCCCGATATGGTTGCAGTGTTTGGGGCTGATCATATTTACCGCATGGATGTGCGCCAGATGATTGATTTTCATAAACTGCACTCGGCTCATGTCTCCGTAGCGGCAATTCCAGTGCCATTGAATAAAGCTAGCAGCTTTGGCATTATCGACACAGACACAGATGGTCGTATTCAAGGTTTCCTGGAAAAGCCAGAGAACCCTCCGCCAATGCCTTCTGACCCAAGCCAATCATACGGCTCCATGGGTAATTATTTGTTCGAAACAGACGTATTGCTAACAGCGTTAAATGAAGCAAAGGAACGCGGAGAGAATGATTTTGGCCGTCATATTCTGCCGCGCCTCATTCGCAGTCACCGAGTCTATGCATATAATTTCGCTAATAACCGCATTCCAGGAATCTCTAGTTATGAGGAGCAATCTTATTGGCGCGATGTTGGGGACATTGATACTTATTATGCTGCTCATCACGATGTACTGGGTGGCAAGCCCAAGTTTAATCTTTATAATCCGCAGTGGTTTATTAATTCCAGTAATTATCAAGGACCTTCATCACGTATTCTCTCTGGTGACATCCATGACAGTGTTATCGGTGCCGGTTCGTTAGTGAAGTGCGCGCGCATTCGCAATAGCATCCTGCGTCGCGAAGTAGTTTTAGAAGAGGATGTCGAACTCGAGGACTGTGTCATCATGGACTATACCATCATTCGTCGTGGTGCTCGACTCAAGAGAGTAATTGTGGATCGCCATAACGAAATCACCTCAAATATCAGCATTGGCTTTGATGAGGCGGAGGATCGTGCCCACTATCATGTGAGTAAAGGTGTTGTAGTGGTTCTGCCTAGAGGGAACAACAGGCCGGAAAAAGGGCGTTACCAAATATAAAAATAAAAACAGGAGAATTACCATGAATCTTCCCATAAGCGCAGTTTGGCCTGGCACCCCTTTCCCTCGTGGCGCCAACTGGGATGGCGCAGGGGTTAACTTTGCTATCTTTTCCGAGCACTCAGAACGCATCGAGCTTTGCCTATTTGATCAGAGTGGGCGACGCGAGATACAGCGCATCGAACTACAGGATCGGACAGATTTAATTTGGCATTGCTATCTTCCTGAGGCTCGCCCAGGCTTGCTCTACGGTTACCGTGCATACGGCCCTAACGACCCGAAACATGGCCACCGATTCAATCCAAATAAGCTGCTGATTGAGCCTTATGCCAAGGATATAGTTGGTGAGCTGCGCTGGAGCGATGCTCACTTTGGTTATCGAATTGGTCATCGTAAGGAGGACCTGTCATTTAGTAAAAGTGACAATGCTCCGGGTATGCCTAAGTGTCGCGTCATCGATCCATCGTTTACCTGGGGCAACGACAAGGCCCCATGTATTGCTTGGTCTGATATGGTGATATACGAGCTGCACGTCAAAGGATTTACCAAGAATCATCCAGATATTCCACCACCTCTTCGCGGAACCTACGCTGCTCTGACAATGGAACCTGTTATTAACCATCTTTTGCATATCGGCGTCACCTCTGTGGAACTTATGCCGGTACATAGCTTCATTAACGACCGCTATCTCGTTGAGCGTGGCCTAAGTAACTACTGGGGATATAACTCTATCGGTTTCTTTGCCCCAGAGTGCTCCTACAGCTCTAGCAATAATGTAGTGAGCGAGTTTAAAACCATGGTCAAGGTTCTTCATAGCCACGGTATCGAGGTCATCCTCGACGTTGTCTATAATCATACTGCTGAAGGCAACCACCTTGGCCCGACTCTTTCCTTTCGCGGAATTGATAATGCTACTTACTACCGTCTGCATAGCGACGATCCGCGTTTTTACATGGACTACACGGGTTGCGGAAATACACTTAACCTACAACAACCACGTGTACTTCAGCTCATCATGGACTCCCTGCGCTACTGGGTACTGGAGATGCACGTGGATGGTTTCCGTTTCGATCTGGCTTCGGCCTTGGCGCGTGGGCTACATGAAGTGAATCGCCTCGGTGCATTCTTTGATATTCTGCTTCAGGACCCAGTCCTTTCCCAGGTCAAGCTTATTGCTGAGCCTTGGGATCTAGGTGAAGGGGGCTATCAAGTAGGAAATTTTCCAGTTGGTTGGGGGGAATGGAATGATCGCTACCGGGATACCATGCGAGCATTCTGGAAAGGAGATGGTGGTCTGATCGGTGAATTTGCTAGCCGCTTCACTGGTTCCAGCGATTTCTACGATCATAGCGGCCGCAAGCCTTACGCTAGCGTGAACTTCATCAACGCCCACGATGGCTTCACTCTACAAGACTTGGTAAGTTATGATAGTAAGCATAATGAGGCCAACGGCGAAAATAACCTTGATGGTACCGACAACAACAATTCCTGGAATTGTGGCGCAGAAGGGCCAACTGATGATGTTGAGATAAATAAACTACGCGCACGCCAAAAACGTAACCTATTAGCGACTTTGTTCTTCTCCCAGGGTGTACCTATGCTGTTGGCGGGTGACGAACTAGGCCGCACCCAGAATGGCAACAACAATGCCTATTGTCAGGACAATGAGACTAGCTGGGTAAATTGGGATCTTTCTGTAGCTGACAGAGACTTTCTTGCTTTTACACAGCGCCTGATTAGTATTAGACGTGAGCATCCCATTTTTCGTCGCCGGCACTTCTTCCAAGGCAAGGCTATTCATGGCTTAAACACCAAGGATATCCATTGGTTCAAGCCTGATGGTAATGAGATGAACGATCAGGAGTGGGAGCACGACTTTGCACGAAGTTTAGGTGTGTATTTGAGTGGTGAGGCAATAAAGGAAAGAGATCAGCGTGGCAAACAAATTCACGACGACAATTTCTTTATACTTTTAAACAGTCATCATGAGGCTATCGATTTTCGACTACCCGAGATAGATGTGAACTGCAAATGGCAGAGTATACTTGACTCTCATATAGGTAACGGTCTTGAGGTAGACGGTTTTTATCAAGGGGGGGGTAACTACCATCTAGAAGGCCGATCAATTACGCTCTTGATCCAGCGGAAATTAACATGAAGCGCTGCCACATTATGCCATTCGGAACTGAGATTTTGGAGAGTGGTGGTGTGCGTTTTCGTCTCTGGGCACCTGATGTCGCAGAAGTTAAGTTGCAGATTAATGGGTCGAATGAGCTACTTATGACAGCACTTGGAACGGGCTGGTTCCAGATTGAAGTGCCATCAGCTTGCAATGGTAGTCGCTATCGTTTTCTGCTTCCCTGCGGATTACTCGTTCCTGACCCCGCCTCTCGCTTTAACCCAGAGGACGTGCAAGGCCCCTCCGAGGTGATCAACCCATCTTCCTTTAACTGGTCCGATAGTAATTGGCTTGGTCGACCTTGGGAGGAGGCAGTTATTTATGAGCTCCACGTAGGAACCTTCACGCCTGCAGGTAATTTTAGTGGTGTCATGGAGCGGCTCGACTATTTAGCTAGGTTGGGCGTGACTGCAATTGAGATCATGCCTGTAGCTGATTTCCCTGGAAGGCGTAACTGGGGTTACGACGGTGTACTGCCTTTTGCGCCAGAATCGGCCTATGGTCGCCCCGAAGATTTTAAGCGCCTGATTAATGCTGCCCATGAACATGGGTTAATGGTGCTTCTAGACGTGGTGTACAATCATTTCGGCCCAGAGGGAAATTTTTTGCACGCTTACGCGTCAAAATTCTTTAACCCTCGCCACGTGACCCCTTGGGGTGCCGCCATCAACTTTGATGCCGAAGGTAGCGATACTGTGCGTGATTTTTTCATTCACAATGCGATCTATTGGTTGGAAGAGTATCATCTAGATGGTTTACGTTTGGACGCTGTTCACGCCATTTGTGATGACAGTTCCCCTGATATTATCGAGGAACTTTCCGAAACTGTCAGACATAGTGTGGGACAGGAGCGCCATGTGCATTTGGTGTTGGAAAATGAGCGTAATCAGGCACATTACCTGAATCGTAACGATATAGGTGAACCACGCAGGGCAACTGCTCAGTGGAATGATGACATTCACCATGTCCTGCATGTTCTAGCGAGCGGCGAAATAGATGGCTATTACAGTAGTTACGGTATTGATCCGGCACGGCTTCTAGGCCGTTGCCTTACAGAAGGTTTTGCTTTCCAAGGTGAACCTTCCCCCTTCCATCAAGGTAAACAGCGCGGGGAACCAAGCGGGCATTTGCCATCGACAGCTTTCGTCAGTTTTTCACAAAATCATGATCAGGTGGGTAATCGTGCTTTCGGCGAGCGTTTGTGCCACATTGTTTCTCCCGCTGCACTTGAGGCACTTACGAGTCTGTTGTTGCTCGCGCCGCAAACTCCTTTATTATTTATGGGTGAGGAATTTGCAGCTGCGCAGCCATTTTTATTTTTCTGTGATTTTAGTCAGGAACTTGCTCGTGCTGTTACTGAGGGACGACGATCTGAATTTTCGCGCTTTGATTTTTTTTCCGATATTTCCAAGCTGGAGACTATTCCTGATCCCAATACTGTTAAGACTTTCACCGATTGTGTGCTTGATTGGAATGCTGTCGAGCATGGCCATCATCGTAGTACACTGGAACTGTATCGACGTTTGCTATTACTTCGCCGAGAGTGGATTGTTCCGTACCTTGCCGGTATGAGAAGTGGGACTCCACGACTAGCCTTCTTGTCGGATCGTGCACTTTCTGTACACTGGCACCTAGATAAAGACCATACATTATCACTTGTTGCTAATCTTAGTGAAAAAGATATTGAGGTGAAATTAATAGCTGGAACCTTGATTTTTGCTACGGGCAACCTCAGCGCTAACTCTCTGGCTACCGGGCAGATGCCGCCCTGGTCGGTTGCTTGGCATATGCAAACCTTGACACACCAATGACCAACTCTACTACCAATGATAATTCCGAGGTATTAGAACAACTTGCTGCACGGTGCGGTATTACATCTGAATATCAAGACGTCCTAGGAAAACGCCATGTTACCTCGGACCATCTTAGGCAAGCGTTGCTGGTTGCCATGCATTTTTCCGCAGAAACTGCTCCCGAGGAGTTGCTGCTCGGACTAGAAGAGAAAGAATGGCGCCAGCCTCTACCTTCTGTCAAAGTGTTACGGGTTGACGAAACGATTACTGTTCCTTTCTCGCTACCGGAGGGATCAGCAGAGCTTCAACATTGTTGGATTTTAACATCCGAAGAAGGGAAGGTAATAAGGGGTGAATTTTTTCCTACCGAGTTAACAAGGCTGGACGAGAACCTTATAGGTGGAACAAACTTCTTGCGTGTAGAACTAGGTTTGT
Organism: Nitrosomonadales bacterium; assembly: GCA_004525885.1. Lineage (GTDB taxonomy): Bacteria > Pseudomonadota > Gammaproteobacteria > Burkholderiales > Nitrosomonadaceae > BJGV01. The sequence goes on along the minus strand of SPBV01000035.1, from coordinate 4,496 downwards.
CCCAACTCTTGAAGCCCGGATATTATCGTCTGGAAATTGAACAACACGGACGTGAGGTCGATTTACAAAGAGTGATGACTCTCATCATCGTGCCGGTGACCTGTTATCAACCGGAAGCCGTAACAGCGGAAAATCGCGTTTGGGGACCAACAGTGCAGCTCTATGGCTTACGTTCAAGGCATAATTGGGGTATTGGCGACTTTAGTGACTTACGCACGCTTGTTGATTTGACCGCAGATGCAGGTGGTGATGTGGTTGGAATTAATCCTCTACATGCATTATTTTTGGACGACCCTGAACAAATTAGTCCTTACAGCCCATCAAGCCGCTGTTTCCTGAATACTCTCTATATTGATGTGGAAGCTGTACCGGAATTTGAAGAATGTGAGGTTGCGCGTCATTTCATTTCTTCTGAACGATTCCAGACTAAACTAAGAAGGTTGCGTGTTTGTGAAAAAGTAAGCTACAAAGAGGTATCTGTAGCTAAGCGCTCGGTTTTGTCTTTGCTTTACCGCCATTTTTGTGATCACCACCTTGTGAATGACACTGATAGGGCACGCGCGTTTCGATTTTTCCGAACTAAGGGTGGTAAGGCCCTTGAATTTCATGCCATTTTCGAAGCTTTGCAGGAGCATTTTCGATGTGAAGATTCTAGTGTTTGGGGTTGGCCGGCTTGGCCGGTTGAATATCATTATCCCAAGGCACCTGCAGTGACAGCATTTGCAGTAGAACATGAGGTAGAGATAGGATTTTTTATCTGGTTGCAGTGGCAGGCTGATGAACAAATTGCTTCCGTCGGTCAGCAATCTTGGCGACGTGGTCTGGGCGTAGGTCTCTATCAAGACTTAGCGGTGGGGGCGAGTCCTGGTGGTTCAGAGGCATGGGTCTGGCAGGACGTTTTTGCTACTGGCGCACATGCCGGCGCGCCGCCTGATAGTATGAACCTCTTTGGGCAGGACTGGGGGCTACCCCCATTTGTGCCACATCGTTTGCAGGAGAGGGCATATGAGCCTTTAATTGATGTATTACGCGCAAATATGCGCCATTGTGGTGCGCTACGCATTGACCATGTTATGGCTCTCACTCGTATATTTTGGGTGCCTGTAGGTTTGACTCCAGCACAAGGTACCTATGTTTCTTATCCACTGGAGGACATTCTTGGTATCATCGCACTGGAGAGTTATCGCAACCACTGCCTCGTGATCGGTGAGGATTTAGGTACGGTACCAGAAGGCTTCTCTCATTGTCTTGCCAAAGCCGGGGTGCTTTCTTATCGACCCTTACAATTTGAACGTACTTTGGAAGGTGACTTCAAACCACCAGCTGATTATCCTCGCCAATCTCTGGTAGCTGTAAGCACTCATGATTTACCTACTCTTCGCGTTTTTTGGAAGGTTAGAGACTTTGATATCCGCGTTGCTCTTAAACTTTTTCTTTCAGAAGATCAACACGAAAAGCTGGTCGTCGAGCGCGTACAAGACCGTGCACGTTTCCTTATAGCACTGGAAAACGAGGCTCTTTTACCCGAGGGTACAAGCATCGATCCTGTTTCTGTACCTGACATAACGACGCCTTTTATGATTGCAATCCACGCATTTCTTGCGAGGACAAAGGCTCAGGTCATGGTAGTGCAACCCGAGGATATTTTTGGCGTAATTGACCAGATCAATCTTCCTGGGAGTAACAACAACCAATATCCTAATTGGCTGATACGCTTACCTTTAGATCTTGAGGATTGGCGCGAGGATGGTCGCTTCGCTACGGTAGGAGAGGTGTTGCTCCGTGAGCGAGGAAGTATGATAAAGCGTAACGAGGATGGGGCGACACTGTTTCGCCGAGAGGCCATAATACCACGCGCCACCTACCGGCTTCAATTTAACCATGCTTTCACTTTCGTGCAAGCAACGGAGGTAGCGCCCTATCTCGCTGAGCTGGGTGTAAGTCATTGTTACGCTTCATCCTATCTCAAGGCGCGACCTGGTAGTAGTCACGGATATGACATTGTTGACCACAATTCTCTCAATCCAGAAATTGGTACGCAGCAAGAATATGACAATTTTGTCGTCACCCTCAAGGCGCATGGTCTATGCCAGATCCTTGATGTTGTTCCTAATCATATGGGCATCATGGGTTCCGATAACGTATGGTGGATGGATGTGCTAGAGAACGGCCCGGCTTCGGCATGGAGTTCATTCTTTGACATTGATTGGGAGCCACTTAATCCTAGCATCAGGGGTAAGGTGCTCTTACCTTTGCTGGGGGATCACTATGGAACGGTGCTAAATATCGGCGAATTGGATCTTGACTACGACGCAACAAAAGGAGAATTTAGTTTGCGCTATCACGAACACCGGTTACCTGTGGATCCTGTGACCTATCCACACGTTATCGGCTACCGCATTGAGCGCTTGGCAGTCACTCTTGGTGAAAATAACGCTAGTTATCTCGAACTACAAACTTTACTTACTGCTTTTAGCCGTCTACCAGAGCGTACTGACAAGGTACCCTTGCATATAGTTGAGCGCCAGCGCGATAAGGATGTACATAAGCGTCGCCTCGTTGCCATATGCGAGGCTTGCATCGACATTGCTCAGCATATTACTGACAACCTAGTAGAGTTCAATGGTAGACCAGGAGACGCTGCTAGTTTTGATCTATTGCACGAACTGATTCAGCTTCAAGGCTACCGCCTCGCTTATTGGCGAGTGGCCCTTGATGAGATCAATTATCGCCGCTTCTTCGATATTAATGATCTTGCTGCTCTTCGTATGGAAGAAGTGGCGGTGTTCGATGCCACTCACGCTTTTGTTCTTGATCTTATAGCACAGGGCAAGATCGATGGGTTACGTATCGATCACCCTGATGGGCTTTACGATCCAGGTCAATATTTCCACCACCTACAACAAGCTATTGGTGGCAAGTCTTTTAAGCCGGGTAAAAAGCTACCATTTTATTTAGTGATTGAGAAAATCCTTGCCGACCACGAGCACTTGCCAGAAGACTGGCCGATCCATGGTGCTACTGGTTATCGCTTTGCTAACTTGGTAAACAATTTGTTTGTAGATAGTACCGCTGAGCGGCGCATGACACGTATCTACCATGATTTCACCAATACTGATTCTGATTTCAGCACGCTTGCCTACGAAGCTAAGAAGCTTATCTTGCACAAGGCGTTGGCAAGTGAGTTAAATGTGCTTGCCAGCCGACTGGCACGAATCGCAATTGCTAGCCGTGATACCTGTGATTTTACCCTCAATGGGTTACGAGATGCGTTAGTAGAAGTGATTGCTTATTTCCCTGTCTATCGTAGTTATGTTTCGTACGGGAAATTGTCAGTTGATGATCGTCATCATATTGCTTGGGCTGTAGCGGTAGCCAAGAAACGTAGCTTAACAGCTGACCCTGGTATCTTTGATTTTCTTCAGGCGGTACTGACAACTGACATTACTCACGGCCGCAAATCTTCCTTCCGTGAGCAGGTGCAGGACTTTGCCATGAAATTTCAGCAAGTCTCTTCTCCGGTGATGGCTAAGGGAGTGGAAGACACGGCCATCTACCGCTACCATCGCCTGATCTCGCTCAACGATGTCGGTGGGGACCCATGCCGCTTCGGTATTTCCGTAGCAGCTTTTCACGCGGCTACACGTACTAGGGCTTCCCGCTGGCCCCACAATCTGCTCGCCACATCCACTCACGACAGTAAGCGCTCAGAAGATGTACGTGCTCGACTCAATGTTCTTTCAGAGATGCCGATGGCGTTTAAACAAATGCTCAAGCGCTGGAAGCGCCTGAACCGAGGTCGCAAACGTATTGTTGATGGTATTGAGGCGCCTTCCCTCAACGACGAGTATTTGCTCTATCAAACCCTAGTTGGTACCTGGCCTTTAACCGTTCCTGATGAAGCGGAGCTTGCTAATTATCGGGTACGTATTGCCGCCTATATGATCAAAGCCTTACGCGAGAGCAAGGAAAACAGTAGTTGGATTAACGTAAATATCGATTACGAGGATGCCTCGAGTGCCTTTGTCCAGGCTCTACTTACGTCTGGGGAGAATAACTTATTTTTGGCTGACTTTGCCTCATTGGTGCAACCTATAGCCAGACGCGGCCTTCTCAACAGTCTTGCTCAGACACTAATCAAGCTTGTATCGCCAGGTGTTCCAGATATCTATCAGGGCTGCGAGTTGTGGCAGTTTAACTTAGTAGACCCAGACAATCGTCGTCAGGTTGATTTCTTCTACAGGCGCAAGCTACTTGCGGAAGTAAGATCTCTTGTCGACGCCCCACCGGGGCAGTGGCTGCAGCGTTTGCAACCGTTACTATTAGACATGACAGATGGTCGCATCAAGCTCTACGTTATCTGGAAGAGTCTCGCCCTGCGAGCGCGTTGGTCTGAAGTTTTCCTGGACGGTAACTACCTCCCACTTAAAGTGTATGGTGATCATTCTGTTCATGTATGTGCATTCTCCCGCCGCTGTGGAAATCGTTCTATTATT
>SPBV01000281.1 GCA_004525885.1 Nitrosomonadales bacterium | reverse complement strand
TCGTGAGACAGTTTGGTCCCTATCTGCCGTGGGCGTTGGAAGTTTGAGAGGACCTGCTCCTAGTACGAGAGGACCGGAGTGGACGTACCTCTGGTGTACCGGTTATGACGCCAGTCGTATTGCCGGGTAGCTAAGTACGGACGAGATAACCGCTGAAAGCATCTAAGCGGGAAACTCACCCCAAGATAAGACTTCCCGGGGGTTAAACCCCCCTAAAGGTTCGTCGAAGACCACGACGTTGATAGGTCGGGTGTGGAAGCGCAGTAATGCGTTGAGCTAACCGATACTAATTAACCGTGCGGCTTGATCCTATAACCTTGAGCATAGCGTAAAGTGTGATGATTAAATAAAGGTTATTATTAATTAACTCTTAATCTCATCCGAAACGTGGAATAGGTTGTTTGTGTAGATATATTTACCCAATTACTAATTTACTTCTTCCAGACATGATTCATGTTAGTTGATAAATCAGGAATTTAATTCCTTGTTCTTTTTAACACTTCCTGATTATAGTTACGCTTGGCGGCCATAGCGCTTTGGACCCACCCCTTCCCATCCCGAACAGGACCGTGAAACGAAGTAGCGCCGATGATAGTGTGCATTTAGCATGTGAAAGTAGGACACCGCCAGGCACCTTACAATAAGAAAGCCCCGACACATCACGGTCGGGGCTTTCTTATATCTTTTTATATAATAAGATCTCTGAGAAAATACTTCCAAAACTAAATGCCATAAATAGAACAAAGTGTTTAATGTCTTCTACTCCAAAGATAGATAAGCTATAAATTCTGGGTATGTTTGTTACGCTAGAACATTCAGCGTTAAGATTAATAGCCGAGTTTACAGGTTACTAACAATTTTTACAGTAATCTCCCTGATAGGTAGATATCTAAATATCTAAATATCCCCCTCTTCTTTAAAATCATTTACATGCCTAAAAATTGAAACTTAAATAACCAAAATTAAATACCACATAACCATCAAGAATTTTGTTTAAATTTGGAGATTAAATTTGAATGATTGGGTAAGTCATCCTATAACACAAAGCATTATAGTTCCTTTTATCGCAGCATGGATTACTACTAAATTACTCAACCATCTGCGACTATCAGGACTTGCTGTGATAGCGGGATTCTGTGCAACAGTCTACCTTGTAGCAAATTTTAATTTTGAACCACTCTCTAGCATTAAAATAATTATTCTGTCTGGTATGGTTGCTGCAGTCATCGGACTAATGCTTGATTTAACCTCAAATACTTGGCAGTTTATGAGTTACTTAATTGCAATCACTTGCTGTAATGTGGTGTTATGGATGTTGTGGCCGGTACTGCAACAAAGAGATATACTGGAAGCAACGATATATGGCATTGGTATAGTTGTCTACATAACGTGGGTAACAATTCTTTTTGACCGTCTTGCTACTAAACCAGCGCGCGCCGGCTCAGCAGGAATGAGCCTAGGCATCGGTATCGGTATATCTGCATCATTCAGTGCATCAGCACTATTGGGACAACTAGGGTTTGCCATCGGAATGGCCTGTAGTGCTTATCTTCTGACTCAGTTAATAAGCGGAAAGCCATACTTCTGTGGAAGAACATTTACTTTGCCACTATCTATACTATGTGGATTAATTCCACCAGCAACGATAATGCTTGCTCAGATGCCTTGGTCCTGCCTAACTGTGCTTGCTGCAATTCCACTAGTTGCGAACGTTCCGTTGCCAAGAAATTGGTCGCTACGTGAACAAATTATTGTGTTGTCAATACTCACACTAATTATTGCTGCCTCTTCTATTTTGATAGTGCCGGACTAAACTAGAGGAACTCCAATATAACTAGTATATATTAAATGATTACAAACTGGGTTTATTTGTATTAACAAACTCTCTTCTATCCACGAAATAAGGGAATGCCATGTTTCATAAAATTACTACTTTGATCGTTTCAATCTTCTTTTTCTTCAGTGCTAGCGTAACCGCTGCAACGGAAAATTATATTGTTGATCCAACACATACCTACCCTCACTTTGCTGTCAGTCACCTAGGATACTCAACTATGCACGGCCGATTTGATAAAACTAGCGGAAAACTTACTATCGATCGTGCCGCAAAGGTCGGATCTGTTGACATCATTATTGAGGCAGATTCATTAAATACCGGAATGAAAAAACGAGATGCACACCTACGATCCCCAGATTTCTTTAATACGGCAGAATTTCCAAAAGTAACCTACAAGTCCACCGCAATTAATTTTAATGGGGACACCCCCACCACAGTCGAAGGAAACCTTACATTACTTGGTGTCACGAAGCCAGTCACACTTATTATTTCATCATTTAAGTGCGGCAAAAACCCCATGAATCAAAAAGCCATGTGCGGAATTGACGCTATAGCAAAAATGAAACGTTCAGATTTCGGCATGAATTACGCGCTACCGGGGGTGGGTGATAATCTAAAACTCACTATAGAAGTAGAAGCTTATAGAAACTAGAGACACTATATAAATTGAAATTTTTTTCTCCTGTTTTCATGTGATAAATTTGATTATGCTCAAGGAAGTCATAAACCACTACATTCTGGTCATGCTAAGCTCAACTATAAAAAATATGTACTAGAG
>SPBV01000065.1 GCA_004525885.1 Nitrosomonadales bacterium | reverse complement strand
TGCCAACACGGATTTCCCGCTGGCGTTCATGTAAGTCTGAGGACAAAGCAGCCACAGTTCATTTTTACCCTGTCCAATACAAGCACAAAGACCATTAAATTTCACTTCTCTCTTAAGAGTAATTTGTAATTTATTAGCTAGTTGGAATATCCACTGAAATCCTACATTGTGGCGTGTAGCAACATACTCTTTCCCTGGATTTCCAAGCCCGACAATAAGTTTTATTGGACACATTGCTATATTAACCGCCCATTAAAAAGCCCGCCGAACCAGGCTAGCTCCAGCGGGCAGATAAATGTCTGATGAAAATTATTTCTTCTTCCCGGCATCTTTTTTGTCAATCTCCTTCTCATCTTCTGCTTGCTTCTGAACTGTTGTTGGAACTTTTGCAGCAGCCACCGTTTCTTCAACTGCTGATTCCTCAGAGACCACAGCACGTGGAATTATGATCGTTGCTATAGCTGGATTCCCACCTTTTGTTAACGCGGGTATTTCCACTCCAAGTGGCATTTTTAAATCATTCAAGTGAACTGATTTATTAGCAGCCAGATCAATCAAATCCACCTGTATAAATTCAGGTAAGTCTTTTGGTAAGCAGGATATATCTAATTCAGTGAATACGTGGCTGACGATACCGCCCGATAATTTTACTCCAGGTGAAGCATCAGCATTGATAAAGTGTAGCGGTACTTTCATATGTATCTTCTTATTCTGATCAACCCGTTGGAAGTCTATATGTAGCACCTGCAATTTAAACGGATGCACCTGCAAATCGCGCAACAAAACCCGCTCTTTTTTTCCTTCTAAATCAATAGACAAAATAGAAGCATGAAAAGCTTCTAGTTTGAGCTTGTGATACAAGTTATTATGATCAAGTTCAATAGCTTGAGCTTGATTTTCCCCACCATAGATGATTCCCGGAACCTTCCCGCAACCACGCAGGCGGCGGCTCGCACCCTTGCCATGTAACGTACGCTTATTAGCACTAATTTCAATTTGCATGACACTTCTCCAAAATAGGACTATCCGCGACCAGATAATCCAAGAAAAAATAAATCTCTAGACTCTTACTCCATGAATAGTGAACTTACTGAATCTTCATTACTAATCCTTAACATCGTTTCTGCTAACAAACTCGCTACGCTCAACTGTTGAATACGCTCGCAAGCCTTTGCATCGTCACGCAGGGGAATAGTGTCCGTAACCACCAACTTGTCCAGCGCGGAAGCCTCAATGCGCTTCACAGCATCACCCGAAAGTACTGGGTGAGTACAGTAAGCTACCACACTCTGTGCGCCCTCTACTTTCAATGCCATAGCTGCTTCACACAAGGTATTAGCGGTGTCCACCATATCGTCCATAATAACGCAAGTGCGGCCCTTAACTTCACCAATAATATTCATTACTTTAGCAACATTAGGCTTAGGGCGTCGCTTGTCTATAATCGCTAAATCACATTCTAGGCGTTTCGCCATTTCTCTTGCTCGAATCACGCCACCCACATCGGGTGAAACTACCACTAGATTTTGGTAATCGCACTTCCATACATCACCTAGCAGAATTGGCATACCATAGACATTGTCCACAGAAATATCAAAGAACCCTTGAATCTGATCCGAGTGTAAATCCATTGTCAACAATCTATCGATTCCAACAGTAGTTAGCATATTTGCTACAACTTTTGCGGTAATTGGTACTCGTACCGAACGAGGCCTTCTGTCCTGACGTGCATAACCAAAATATGGAATGGCTGCAGTAATGCGCCCAGCAGAAGCACGTTTTAATGCATCCACTATTACCAAAACTTCCATTAAACTATCGTTGGAAGGCATGCACGTAGACTGCAACACAAAAACGTCCTTGCCACGCACATTCTCAAGGATCTCCACCATTACCTCACCATCACTAAAACGACCGACCGTTGCGCGTCCTAGATGGATATTAAGATGCCGCACCACATCCTGAGCCAGTTTAGGATTAGCGGTACCAGTAAAAACCATTAAGCTATCATAAGACATAGCTATAGACTAGGCACTGAGGAACAAAAAGTAACTCCATACAACATCATATCTAAAAGTAGCTTGGACATTAGTCTCTTTATTATATATGGCTGGGGAGGTAGGGATCGAACCTACGAATGCTGGGATCAGAACCCAGTGCCTTACCGCTTGGCGACTCCCCAAAATTACGAATTACCATCTCGCAAAATCTTCATGGAATGCCAATCCAATCCCTGCCTCGTAAAACTACTCAATTAGTCGCTATTATACTATGGCTGGGGAGGTAGGGATCGAACCTACGAATGCTGAGATCAAAACCCAGTGCCTTACCACTTGGCGACTCCCCAAAATTACGAATTACCATCTCGCAAATTCTTGCATGGGATGCCGGTCCAATCCCTGCACTACAAGACCACTCATATCGATAGGAACACTAGCAAGAGCCATTCGTGCTGCCGACTCCGTAACAAATTCAGCAAACACACAAGCACCAGAACCGGTCATTGCCACCATCGTAGTACTGTCGAGCCGTCTGAGCCATTCTAAATGCCGTGCTACCTCAGGATATGCTAAGCATACCACCAACTCTAAATCATTATTTCCAAGCCCGGCAGAAAAGGGCGGTATTTTGACCGGAATTGTGTTTCGTGTCAATTCTTTACTGGCAAAGATCTCAGCTGTTGGCACTTGCACAGGTGGCACCAAAATCAAATACCATGCCGGCAACAAAGTGATGGGCTTGAGCTTTTCACCTATCCCTTCAGCAAAAGCATTCTCACCAAATATAAATACAGGTACATCTGCCCCAAGACTCAGACCCAACTTCATTAGCCTTGCCCTACTCCAGTTCAAATTCCATAAATGGTTAAGTGCCAAGAGCGTAGTTGCCGCATCAGAACTGCCCCCGCCAAGCCCACCGCCCATCGGAATGCATTTTTCCAGAAATATTTCTACTCCAAGAGAAACCCCACTTTCCTGCTGTAACAATTGCGCGGCTCGGATACACAAATTTTTATCTGTTGGCACCCCAAAAATAGGGTTATGCAACTTAATCTTACCATCATCCCGCACAGTGAATCTCATCTGATCAGAAAAATCGAGCAAACGATAAACTGTTTGTAATAGATGATAGCCGTCACTTCTACGTCCCACTACATGTAGGAACAAATTGAGTTTAGCAGGAGCTAAATAAGTAAGTTTTACCATTGAATTAAGGTCTTCATTTAGCGGCTAGCTATTTGATCTCCCAGCTATCTATTACTAATTTAATTTTAAGATCTCTACGATTTAAAACTAGCGCTCTAGGACGTGCTGATTGTATTAATTGTGATGGAAAATAACTTGAATATGCAATCTCCCATCCATCCTGCCGTATAACCATAACACGTCCGTCCATATCTCTGTCCATCTCCGACTTCGTTGCGGGCGAATTCATACCTCGTACCCAATATTGCAATCCCAAAAGAGGTAAATGCCAGCCTAATACTTGTTTAGTGAGATTTTCTACACTAGTAGCACGGTAAATCTTTTGTTCCGAAGTTGTAAGTAAAACAACATCCTGATTGCGTCGGATTTGCGCCATAATTTGCCCAAATGGAGAAAAAAGGTGAATCTCATCGTCAGCATTAGTGTGACTCCAGCGTACCCCGCCTGAAAAACCTCGCTCCCCATCTTTTGCTGAAAGCCTCCCCATAAGTTCAAAATTTACGGGTGTAACGTCAGCTACCGGCTCAATTACACTAGTATTTACAATGGGGGATTTATGGACAAATGATGCACAACCGACAAGCAAGGAATACATACAGAAAACCAAAGGATATAAGAGAGAAGAGAATCTTCTTCTGTCAAATACTAGCAACTGCACCTTATACAAAAGGCGCCCTCCACCAAATTGATTTATCATTTTCCAGATGCCACACTAAGGCATGAATTTCTTCATGGTTTTGAGCAGTATTTCGTTGCTTGGATGGTTCTTGATGGTGGAACGCCAAACCTCTTTCGCCTCTTCCTTCGTTCCCCGTATCCACAGAACCTCGCCTAAATGAGCTGCAATTTCTGGATCGGGTTTAATTACGAATGCTTGCTTCAGATAACTTACTCCCTTATCGAGATTACCCATACGGTAAAGCACCCAACCTAAACTGTCTATGATGTATGGATCCTCAGGAGAGAGTTTAATGGCTTTTTCGATTAACTCCAGTGCTTCCGACAAACGGTTGCTGTGTTCTGCGAGGCTATAGCCAAGCGCATTGTGGGCATGGGCATGATCTGGCTTTAACTGAATCAACTTACGTAAATCTTTTTCCAAAATATCAGGTTTGCCAATTTTTTCAGCGGCCATAGCGCGATCGTATAGTAACTCTGGATAATCAGGTAAATTCTTTAGCCCATTACTAAGTAAATGAAATACCTCCTGATGATCACCTGCTTCACGGAGCAATTCTGCTTCGGTGACTATCAGATGAGCGCGTTGCTGGTCATTATCTACTTGTAGCTCCTGTAAGTGCTTGCGAGCTTCGCTCAATTTTCCTTGCTTAGAAAGCAAGTAAGCATACCTAATTTGTGCTGGAAAGAATTGATCGCCTCTGACCACCGAACGAAATGACTCCATGGCAATATCAATACGCTGGGTTTTCTCATATATATTGGCCAGATAAAAACGTATCGTATTTAAATCTTTATAGCCAAACTCTAGTGCTTTTTTAAAATTTTCCTCAGCAGCATCAAAATCATGCAACTCCATTGACAATAATCCCACTGCTAGAGCGACATTGGCATTTCCTGGACTCCGTGTCAGAAGCTGTTGAAACTGGCCGCGAGCCTTGATGTAATTTTTCTCTGATACCAGCATCCGGGCAAAAGTGATGCGTGTTTTGTTGGCATTGGGATAAATCTTGAGATAATTCTCATAAAACTCTATAGCACTTGCACTAGAGATATGATGTAGTATGCTCCCGTTATAAATTGCGGCCATCTCCCAGTCCGGACGCAAATCTAATACAAGCTTCATCTGTTGTATTGCGGTATCAAATTGATTTGCAAATGATGCCGCTTGGGCCACCGCAAAATGCGCTTCTGGTAATTTGGGATAAGGTTTTGCGAATTGCTGCACCAATTCAAGTGTCTCAATCTTATCTACGTTACGTACCAATAGATTGTTCAACTGCATGAAAAAATTACTGGTATTAACTTCCAAAACTAATAACTTGTCCAAATGAATCCTAGCTTCGTCTAGTCTACCCGTACTTACCAAAAGTGCCGCTATAGTCTGGTGTGCGATTACCGAGTTTGAATCAAGTTCTACCCAAAGCTTTACCGCATCCAACGCCAATAAGAGTCTATTTGAGAGAAGTGCGACCTCGGTTGCGCGCTGAGCAACACGTGGGTCTCGAGTGGTCTTTGCCAACCTGAGATAGCTCTCCGAGGCGACATCTGAATCTCCACGCTGCAAAGCTGTTTCCCCCAACAAGAAATCAAACAGCATAGGAGCTGTCAAATTCTGTTTAGGTAATTCTAGCTGTCCGACCTCGCTTTTTTTCTCTTCCTGCTTTTCTACCTCAACCACAGATTTTCCTGGAATCTGTGCACAAGCAACAAGACAAAGGGGCAACAATGAGCCAAAAAGTTTAAAATTCATGAATAAATCCAGACAAGATTCTTAATTAAAGTTATAAAGAGCAAAGTTAGATTTTAATGCACCCCATATATTAGGTATATTTTACACTCATCACAAGCGGACTACTGTTAAGCTTGGAAGTTTCAATATAATTTTCCACTTTTTATATGTATTACTACAGGTTTACAGGTTTAGAACTCTAATTTAATCCATCTGATACTTAAATAATGAGACAAGATAGATTACATATATGCAAAATAACCGATTTTCACAGATTAGTTTTTAGAGAAATAGATTCTCATGACTGAAAACAGTCTTATGCTCACCATCTCAGCCCATAATCTAAGCAGAAACTTCGGCTCCTATACTGCTGTCCGAGAAATAAATCTTGAGTTGAGGCATGGTGAGGTACTTGGATTCCTTGGTCCTAACGGCGCTGGGAAAACTACTACCATGCGTATGCTTACTGGCAATCTTGCTCCCAGCAGTGGTAGTGTGGAAATTTACGGTATAGATTTATTGGACAGACCACGTGATGCCAAGATGCACATTGGATATCTTCCCGAAACACCACCTCTTTACCGAGAATTAACAGTAAACGAATACCTACGTCTTGCCGCAAAGCTACATCGAGTCAGCAAAATTAAAATATGTTCTGCCTTGGATGAAGTTAAACTACAGTGTGGGTTGAAAGATATGGGTAAATATTTAATCGGCTCTCTATCGAAGGGGTATCAACAACGAGTTGGAATTGCTCAAGCGATAATTCATGACCCAGATGTAATTATCCTTGACGAACCAACTGTAGGACTTGACCCTAATCAGATGCGCGAGATTCTTTCCCTAATCCGTAACCTTGGCACAAAACGCAGTGTGGTTCTCTCCACTCATATATTATCTGAGGTCGAAAACGTGTGTGATCGTGTACAAATCATGCACCAAGGACAGATGGTATTTAACGAATCTATGACCGGAGTAAAACAAAAAAAAATTAGCCTAGAAGAAATATTCTCGCAACTTACCCTAAACGATAAAACTTCAGAAAAAATATAAGCTCATGATCTTCGTCATAGCTCATAAAGAATTGAAGGCCCTATTTAACTCGTCGCTTGCATGGACGCTACTCGCTCTGATGCAATTGGTTCTGGCATGGATCTTTCTTGGTCGCCTAGATGCCTTTCTTGAGATACAACCACAACTAATACAACTCGCAAACCCACCAGGGTTGACAGAAATTATTGTTGCGCCAGTATTCGCCGCGGCGGCAATAGTATTGCTGATGGCCACCCCACTTTTGACCATGCGGCTCATAGCCGAGGAACGTCATAATCACACTATGACTTTTCTCATTTCTGCACCAATTTCCATGACTGACATCGTGATAGGTAAATTTCTAGGTATGATGATTTTCTTCTCAGTAATAATCGCCCTAGTTATAGCGCTATCAATCTCGTTATTGGTAGGTGGCACATTAGATTTTGGCTTATTGCTGAGTAACGCCGTTGGATTATTTATGATAGCCGCTTGTTTTACCTCTCTGGGATTATATATATCCTGCCTTACTGCACAGCCAGCAATTGCTGCCGCAGGCGCGTTGGGTGGACTACTGGCTCTATGGGCAATAGACATTACTATGAATGACGTAAACAACATTGCGCAAGACTTCTCAATTTTTAAGCATTATGAGAATTTCAATCGGGGCATAATCGACACTTTTGATCTTGTATATTTTATGTTGTTTACGCTTACTTTTCTGGTGCTGTCTATCCGTAGATTAGATGGAGAGCGTCTTCGTGGTTAAATATTGGATAAGTGTTCGCAAGTGATTACGGTAAACAAAAAACTGCATGTTCATCTATTAATACAAAACGGTTTGTTTGTCCTACTATTATTGCTATTAATCTGTTTACTGGGTTACCTAGGAAGAGAAAGCAGTATTAAGTGGGATATCAGCCAAAATGGTCACAATACTTTGAACCAAGCGAGCATAGAAGTACTGCAAAAGATGGAGGGGCCAGTTACCATCACTGTTTATGCTACGGTTCAGGATGTACGGTTAGGTGATGTTCGGAAGATCATAAATGACTTCCTTATTCTTTATCAACGTATTAAGCCTGATTTAATGTTCACATTTACTGACCCCACAGAGTTTCCGAAGGCTACTCAGGAAGCGGGAATTAGTGTTAATGGCGAAATGGTAGTAGTTTTTAATGATCGAAGTGAACACTTAACTATAGTCAATGAACAGGCATTCACTAATTTACTGATACGGCTGGTTCGTTCTGGTGAGAAACTGATAATGAATCTTAGTGGCCACGGTGAACGCAGACTCGACGGTCGAGCTAATCATGACTTGGGAGAATTTGGAAAACAATTATCTACAAAAGGTTTGAAAACTGGCGAAGTTAATCTGGTAATTGCTCAGGATGTGCCAACCAACGCAAGTATGCTGATTATTGCCTCACCACAGATGGACCTACTAGAAGGTGAAGTGGACAAAATACTTGCATACGTTGCACGCGGAGGTAACCTATTGTGGCTAATTGATCAGGAATCTTTACGTGGACTGCAACCGTTGGCAGAGAAATTAGGTTTAATACTTACACCGGGTGTAATTGTAGACCCTCAGGCACGACAACTAAAAGCACCTATCACGTTCACTTTGGGCACAAACTATGGACAACACCCAGTAACACATAATTTCAACAACATTACAGTTTTTCCCTTTGCACGTCAGATAAATTTTAATGAAAGTAAAGAATGGAACAATGTCTCGTTGATAGAAGTTGCGCAAAACGGATGGGTAGAAACAGGTAAGCTAGATGACAATGTTACTTTTGATGAAGCATATGATGTAGCTGGTCCGATTAGCATTGCCGCTGCACTCAGCCGCACCTTGCAAGATCGAGAACAACACGTCGCAGTAATTGGTAGCGGACATTTTTTAGCTAACAGCTATCTAGGTAACGGCAGCAATCTAAGTTTTGGTATCAATCTCATTAACTGGCTCGTAGAAGATGAAAATCTAATTACAATCCAACCCCATGCCACACTTGACAGTAATCTGACTATGAGTAAATCTGCTTTAACCATAATTGTTGTTGGCTTCCTTATTGTTCTCCCACTTTTCTTTTTGTTAGGCGGAGTAACTGTATGGTTGTGGCGGAAAAGAAGAAAAGAATAAATTAAACCGAATACTGACTTTTATAAACTCGAGATACTGAATTAAATAAACTCACATCTAATTTTACGAACAGAAATTTAGGGTATCGCATATGATTAACATGTAAATACCAAATTTGGTTTGGCCTCTCCCTGTCATGATGAATTTTGATTTATAGGAATAAAGATGCCTGAATTACCAGAAGTTGAAGTGGTTTGTCGAGGTATTGAGCCCCATCTTGTAAAACAACGCATC
>SPBV01000250.1 GCA_004525885.1 Nitrosomonadales bacterium | reverse complement strand
GTTTGCCACCGTCTGCGCCCATGTCAACATGTTAGTGACCTTAAATTTATCCTCATCGATATGTACAGATACGACATCGCCGCGAACAGCGGTAGTGCTGCGCGACGATCCGGTAGAGCCGCGCGATATAGTGTATTCGTACAGGCTGTCGATTACCGGCGAATCACGAAACCTGGCCCGAAGACGCTGTTGAAAAAAACGATTTTTCTCCTCACTCCCACTCTATTATCAATAAGCCATTTTTATCTTTTATTATCAATGGCTTATTTTCACTCTAATCGGTAATACCATGAAAAATACCATGCTCAGAAAATCCTTCAAAATACACGAAAAAATCGCCGATTAAGGCCGCGACACAGCACCTCCTAGGCCTGCCATTTACCCATAAACCCCAACAAGACAATATGCACATCATCTATTATCCATCATCCATCAATGAATATCCGGCACACATATACTGAAATGCCGTATAACCCAGCCATAGTAGTTGGTGCCCCGGGGGCGGATCATTTTTTCGATCCAGGTAACCCCCTATTGTGGCTACTAGCCGTATTGCGTTACCAAGCAGTATTGGTGGCTTCAATCCTTTTTTTTAGCGTAGGAATGCAGGGTGCGTATTTCAATATACGAAAATAATACCTCAGCAGGAAGTTCCGGCGTTTCTCTTCCCAGAAGTGTCATCAACATAATTCGCCAACCGATGACCAGGTTGATAGCGATGGCTCTACGCAGACGTTCTGCAGTCTCATGGGCGAGATCGTCGATGGAACAACCCGATTTCAGTACACGGTGCCAGTCTTCTATGCGCCAGCGTAATGTATACCAGCGCAGACATTTTTCGACATCCGCCGAAGAGTCGATGGTAACCGTCGTCAGCAAAAACCACTCCACGGCCTCGGTGTTCGCGGGTGGGTTCTCCTCAACGGCATGAACCAAATTGACCATGACCGGTGGTCTATCGGCATAATATTCGGGTGCAGGCAGTTGGATCTGCAGGTGACGCAAGGCGAGATCGGCCAATCGTTTTGGCCGGACTGCACGGGCTTTTTGCTTGCTTTTCTTCGTTCTGGCGCTCTGCTTAGGGATAGAAACCTGGATACGGCCTTCTATGGAGGTCTGACGAACGGCAGCAAATAATTTGAAGGGCTCTTCCTTGATGTTGCGATCATGCTTGGCACGGATCAGGATATCAACGCTGGGACTTTTACGTTGCTCATCGAAGAACTCAAAAAAATCAGCTTCCCGATCACATACGTCAACGATCTTCGTCTGTGGCATGGTGCCGGCCAACTCCACCAAGTCGCGATGATGCTCGATCCAGACAAAGGTCTTTTTTCCCTCAATCGGAATCTGTGATGGTTTACGCTTGTCATCGACTGATTTGGCTTTCGGAGCCAGGCACTGGGCCTTAAGAACGCCCAGAGGAAGTCCATTCGTTGCAACCGCAAACGTCGAATGCAAGTTCAGTCCGAGGGTCTTGGCGCCCGTCTGATTGGCTTTGAGTTCCCCCAGGCCCGTACAGCTATCCAGATTGGTATAATTCAGTTCGCTACCATCCTGTAAACACAGTACCGTTTTTTGGCCCATCATACGTCGCGCAGTTCGCTGACGGTGGGGAGCCAGTATATTGGGCATTGTTACCGCTGAGGTTTCCGGTTGGTCGATCATCCTGTAGTAGGCTTTTGTGGCTGCCCAATCACCCTTGGCGACGCCACTAAAGGCGCGGCTTGGCACCTCAGCCTTGGCCGCAGCCACACTGATCAGCCTTTTGCTCAATCGCTTATCACCTAATGGCGCCCCACCAAACTCATGTTCAGCCCAATGCTCTGCTGCCAATCCATCCGCAATGCCCAATGCGCCTGACCCCGCGTTAGATGATAACCCCAGCTGTTTCCTGAACTCGCTTTCCAACGGATAGACATAAATCGCCTTGCGACTGAGTGCTGATTTACAAAATCGATCCTGCCTGCCTCGCCCTTTTGTTTGCCCTATTTCGATCCAGTTGGCCGCCCGATAACAAGTGCCTGAATAATGCTCTATGTCCACAAAGCTCTCAATCAAATAGGGTCTGTATTGATACCGCTGCTCAAAATCAACCGCCAAACGAGCCACGCTCATGCTCAAAACCTTCGATGCCAAATTATGGCAATTCACACTCGGCCGGATCAGAAAACGACTCATACCAACCACTCGATGCAAGTGGGCTTGCTGTTGTTCTTTATCCCACCCGATCCATTTGTCTCTCGCCGCCAGTTGCAGGGCGGCGGCGGCAAAACCGAAACCACCCAGCCAACCATGCCGGGAGTTGATCAAGTAGCGCAATTGCCGACCAACCAGTGGGCCGTCCCCTAATGGATGCTCCCTCAGCATCAACTCATTCCATATTCGTTTCTCTTCATCTGTACACACCATCACCAGTCGTAAATCCTCAACATCTCCCACCTCATGGGGAACATCAACAGGTAGCGAAACAGGTTCCGGTAAACGACGAGACAACTTTTTGGCCCGTTCTCGTGAGACACCTGGCAGGATAATATGTCCTGCTCGCTCCAGTTGCCGCAACGCCTTCGCGCAACCACTGATCTGGAGCTGGTCACGAGCATCATAAAACTCAAACTGTTTGCACGCTCGTGTCGCCAAATCCGTTCGATGGAGGATGTCTTCATTCTCCAGCAGATGCCTGATATATCCTATATTCGTGGGCTTCGATAGCGTCCGCTTGATTTGATTTTGTGTGAACATGCGACATAGCATGCGCCACATAAAGCCTTATGTCCAGTCGCTATATACGGGTAAATGGCAGCCCTAGGTGGCTGTCCGAGAACTCGATTTTTCAGAAATCATGATTTTTAACTTATTGATTAGTAAGCATGTAAATTTTGCAAAAACGGCAATTTTGCTATTCTCGGACAGCCACCTAGACATCATGTATTGACCTGCCCAACCTCAAGCGACGTGGGTTAAGCTGAGGTTGGAACGAGGCACCCCGTGGCTCAGTGCCACAATTGAGGAGGACAGGTCATGAGAGAGTTTAGCAAG
>SPBV01000081.1 GCA_004525885.1 Nitrosomonadales bacterium | reverse complement strand
CTTATATTGGCTTTGTATTAGCATGTGGCAATAGTTACGATGAAGTACTACAAGCACTATACCAAGCTAAGGAAAAACTTGTAGTTAATATCAATTAAACTAATATATATAATGAGTAGTTATGAAGATCGGACGGTGTATATATCTAGAACAAAGATCCCGTTTTAAGCATCTCATAACTTTCCGAATCTAATTATTACTATTAAAAGGCTGCCTACATAATGAATATAGTTAATTCAAGTGAAAATAGTTCTCCTCGTTTAATTTACGACCTTTCTTATTTACAAGATGATGAAGCACTAAAAGATTCGGCGTTAATTGTATTTAATTCACAGCGAGAAAATCATAATGATTTTTTAAAAAACAATTTTCATGAAGATAAAAACGCACTGGATAAAGTATCAGAAGAATCCTTGCACTCAGCATTAAACGAAACTACTAAAGTTAGCGATATTGTACAAGATAGAAAACTTTCAAATTGTATTGCATATAATTTTGATAATGTTAAAGACGCAATCATTAGTGAAAAACTAAAATATTTACGAGAAAAAGTAGATGAAATAGCCAAATTAAGAATTCAGGAATTCTTTAAGCTTGAGGGACATTTTGATTTTGAGAATACTGGGCATTTCTGGTATCCGCCAAACGGATATATGGGATGGCATACAAATAACAGAAATCCAGGTTGGAGATTCTATATCAGTTATGTTGACAAACCAGGAAAATCATTTTTCAGATACAGAGATCCTATATCTAAAGAGATCATAACTAGTTACGATAAACAGTGGAATTTCAGACTATTCAAAGTGTCACTCGATAAATCACTTTGGCACGCAGTATATTCAGACACTCATCGATTTAGCATAGGCTATACTATCAAATTCGACGAATAGATTTTATAAAAATAGTCTTACTAATTCTGTTTTGAATTGCTGGTATAACAGACTAAACGTACAAATGAATTCATTTGGATACTATTGAACCAATATAGACTTAACTACTCCACTTTGGCACAAAGCGGGTATTACTATCTTCCATAAGCCACGCCCAATTTTTGGCGTCGGTTTGATATGTCTATTAGCCCTTTTCTTCCCCTTCTCCTACCGGCTCTAAAGAAGTTTGCAAGACTCCATGGCCGTGTATAAATTTTATATATACCGGCTTCTCGTTGCGCAATATATCTATTATATTCGCGAACATGGAAGAAGGTAGATTCATCTCGGTTATACCGTCTCTCTCTGAATCGTTCTCAAACTTCATGCCTGAATCATTGAAATTAATGTGGGCTAAAACTTTATTGTCATTTCCGCGCAGTGCAATTTTAGAGCGATTTGCCCAGAGACCGCCAGGACCCCCGAAAAAATATACTTGATAATTCATGACTTCTGTATGCATGTTAGTCATCCTTTTTTAGGGTTAATAATTTTACACATTGTCACCGCCTCTCTTCTTCTTTCCTAAATTTTAACGAAAACCTTTCTAGAAGGAAATTGGCGAATGTCAGCTTTTGGTACAGCGCGGGCATTCGTAATCACCAGAATTCAAACTTAAAAACTCTCTGATTTTAAATCTAGCCTTATACTAATTACTTTCTTAGATTATGGTAGAGAAGAAAGAGATCAGCTTTCTTTGTCAGAGCCTGAGCTTGGAGTTAGGTGCGGCGAAATATAGGCCCTTGTATTCAGCTCAGAAGACGCCTTCGGGCTCACACTAACCAAATGCAGATCGCGCTGCGGAAAGGGGACACCAATACCTGCTTGTTTTAGTGCCTCCTGAATAGAGACTGCCAGCTCGCTGCGAGCAGAGTATCCATCCTCAAACATGACCCAAGCCAGAAGTCTAAATTCGAGAGCGCTGTCACCAAATTTCATGAAGTAGGCACGGGACTCTAGATCTGAAATTACACTCTTGCTAGACTTCGCCACTTCGACGAGCAGGTCAATTACTTGCTGGGCGGGTGTCCCGTACTCGACACCAACATCTAATTCGATGCGACGGTATTTATCTGAAAGCGTCCAATTCGTAACCTTGTCGGAGACGAGCATTCCGTTCGGC
This sequence comes from Nitrosomonadales bacterium, assembly GCA_004525885.1. GTDB lineage: Bacteria > Pseudomonadota > Gammaproteobacteria > Burkholderiales > Nitrosomonadaceae > BJGV01. The sequence continues at coordinate 5,876 of SPBV01000081.1, read as the reverse complement.
ACGATAACTTCGGAACCATCAAATTTGCGGATTAAACTGGCTCGGATTCCAATGCGTTTTACTTCCCCCCAGATTTCAGGTAGCTCTACAATATCTCCAACTCCAATTGGCCTCTCAAAGAGCAGGATCAGACCCGATACGAAATTGTTTACCACGTTCTGAAGACCGAAGCCGATACCCACACCGAGGCCACCCGCAATAATACTAAGCTTAGTAAGCTCGATACCTGCCGCGGCCAGGGCAACAAAAAAACCGATAACAATTAACGTGTACCGCGCGAGACTAGAGACGGCTTGTGGTACACCTCTACCAGTACGTATCCTCGTGAACACGTCTTCCCAGAGTATAAAGTTCACAAAACGCGCGAGCAAAAGGGAAACCCATACGATGAAGGCAAATACCATAACGTCTCCCAATGAAACTGAGAGGGCGCCGATGGAAGCACTGGCTCTGAGAATTTGAACGACACCATCTATCATGGGATCAAGCAGGCTAAGTGGCCTGAGTACGAGCGCAATCCATAGGCACACGGCAAGCACTTTCAGCACCCACTCTATCCGTTGACGGATGAGTTGCCGGTTTCGGGAGACTATGCGTAGGAGCCGTAGAGGCCAAAAAAGAAGTGCAAAAGTTACCAGACTTTGGAACACCAGTAGTAGAACAAAGACACCAATGCTTGCATAGCCTCCTCCCATGATGCCGGTACGGATGACCCTGGCAAGATCGACCCATCCGATTAAATCGGCAACAATTGCAAATCCCAGGGCAACACTCGCCATATACATTGCAGGGCCGAGCAGCTGAAGAAGCGGAGACAGCGGTACCTTTTGAGAAATCTCGGCGCGTCGATGTGAGTGTAGAAACCAGAACAGGAAACTGAGCGCCCCGATCATTTCCACCAGGAAGACAATACGTTCGAGTGTAGGTGACACTACCAAGAGTTCGAGTGCCACGCGATCAAATACAGCAATGGTCATGAGCCCCAAGACTAGGGGAGCAATGAACGGCACCAAAAAACGACGAATGATTGACAAAATAGCTACAGCGGAGAGCAATACAACAATGATACTGATGCCACTGGTCCCTAACAATTGCAACGGAGTAGTGAAAATCACAGTAATCAGTAGGGCCATCGCCCAAGGAACCTCAAAAACCTCTTTAGCATTCTGCAGATCATATTGTTTCTCAGACTGTGCTGTTCGGACACGGGTGCGGAGCCAGAGCAAGCTTAGGGCCAAAGCTACGAAAATCGCTAGCTGGAAACTAAGCATAGATTCTTGTTCTCTTGTATCCATCTGTAAATGTTGGAATAATTTCTTTGGAGTGAGCTCCATCCACTCTTTGCGGAGAGACTCACGCACCTGTGGGTTCCACAGCGGTATCTGGTTAGCTTTGAAGATTTCTTTAATTTGTGCTTCACTTGCGCTTTGCAGTTGCCCAAGGATATCCTCAAGTGCGCTGCTCGATTCTGTTAGCTGGTCGCGCATGAATAAAAATTGGTTACGCAACAATTTGACCTTCGAGCGAACATTATCGACTTCACTACGCACGACTGATATACGAGCAACTGTCGCTATAGTTACGTCTTTTTGCTGGGCGATCTCGTCAGTCGCCGCCCAAACAGATGAGATCGTGTCAATCTGATTAAGTGCTATTTGAAATTTAGCAAGTTCTTCGTCGAGCTCCTTAATCCATGGTCGCAGACGCTTCTCCAGCATTATGCGGTTTTTAGCTTCAAGATCCTGCCGAATGTGGCCACCAGGCAAACCAACTAGTACCTTACGAGTCTCCTCTAACCGTGACATGATCTCTGGGAGCGCGGAATCAAACTCGGACTCAATACGTATGAGTGTCTGGTGAAGATCCTCCCCAGGGAGTAGCGAATTGAGTTGGGTGATTGTCTTTGCTGCGCGATCTGGAACTGCCTCCAGTGGGATTGCCTGGATCTCGGACTTGGTGTCCTCCGGAGGCACATCAATTTCAAGTGTACTGGGTAATGATTCCTGCGCTGAGGCGTAATTTCCAGGAACCCAAATGACGAGGGTAATCAGACTCGTAATAATATATATGAAGCGTACTAAGCTTATAAACATCCTCATGGCTTATATGCCATCTTTCTGCATAGATATATAGAAAATCCGAAAGTGATTCATTGATAAACGCTAAACAAACAACTGAACTATATCGCCTTCCAAGAACTATTTTACATTATAAAACAAACCACATTAAATTTTGACTCAATTTTGTAAGGATTTTGAGTGTAGCCAAGAGCCATTAGATATATTCAATCATTGAATTCTATTGGTCCATTATAGATGCAACCATTTTTTCATGAACTTAAAAAATCGGGTCTGAATTTCCAAAATAACATACCTGTTAGCATAGCTATCGTAAAAATCGGCAGCTTGTTTTACCTGTTATAAGCGATATTAACGCTGGACCAGAACAATACCCTGCCAAACCCCACCCAATACCAAATGTTAGCCCACCAAGACCAATCGCCTGCCGATATGTTGGGTAGTTGGTTGTTTTATTGGTCTGCCTAGCATTGCGTGTGAATGTATTGTAGTAAAACGGAATGCAAATGCACCGACTAGAATTTCGCCACCCAAGACAAAAGTTAATGATGGGCCCCATTTGCCAGAAAAGTCAAAAAAACCAATCACCTTAGATGGATCAATCATCCCTGAAATGATCAAACCTGATCCAAATATCAAGCCGCTGAATAACCCCATCAACACTTGTATAGTTCTCTCCTTATCTAAATTAGATGACACACAATAAACACAGTTACAAATCCAGCTATTATGAACAAGGTAGTAGTGACCAAGAGGCGCGATGAGAATCGTGATAGGCGGTAAACACCATGTCCGCTGTACAGCTTGAGCCATAACGGGTGTCGATACTAACCAGTTAACCCGCAACGATAAGGAAGGCAATATCTGAATCTATGCGTACTGATGGCAAAGATACGGCAAGGCCATAAACGCGGGGGGCGATCAGCAAATCCAATACAAATGCTACCCGCCTTGCGATATAACTAGGCGCCGGATGAAATAATCCACCTAGGATACCACTGATACCCGCAATCCTCCTGTTGAATAATAGAAACCGCTGTAGCAACACCGATTAATAATCCGCCCCACGATAGATGACCATGGTATGAAGTGTATCCAGTCAATCATCATTTTTTTCCTGTGTTTACATAGAATTACTCAAAAAAATTCGCATTATGTCTAAGATTTATTTGTCCGCTATGTTGTACAATTTTATTGTAGTGCAAATGCTAAATACACTAAAAAGAAAGCAAGAAAAAGTAGCGCCACCTTCGCTTGGATTCTTAAAGGAAAAACCATTTTCATAAGAAAAATCTTAGGTATTTTAATGATCGGATTTGTATTTTTCGTATCTGGTCCTGGCTCCGCTAGTGATGAGTGGTATTTACAGGTAGTTGATTGACAAAACGATGTAATTCTTCACTATCGAAAAACAACGAGTTACTTAATCGAATTTCGAGGTGTTTACACATATTAAAAGCAATTTAATGCATTTGTAGCACTGTTCCGTGATGTTCAGTCCATGCCGAAATGGGTAGATCACGCACATAAAGCAATCGGCAGACTTAATAAGAAGCTAGAGGTATGCTGCTCAAGGGCATAGAGGTGGATATTCTGAAAGATGGCAGCCTTGATTCACCGGATAATGTCCTAGCACAACTCGACCTTGTATTGGGCCTAATCCATAGTAAACTTGAACTTTCGCGTACCAAACAAACCAAGCGCACATTACGTGCAATGTCCCATCCACATTCTGCTATTTTGGCGCATCCTACTAGAGGACTCATCCAGCAATGCGTACCCTATGAAGTGGATATGCCTTGTGTTATTCGTGAAGCTAAAAGGCAAGGCTGTTTTCTCAAATTTAATGCCCAACTGGAACGTCTCGACTTACACGACAGCTATTGTCAGATGACTAGGGAGGAAAGCGTTCTAGTCAGTATTAATTCCGATGCGCACAGCGCTTTTGACTCCGCTAATTTGCGTTTTGATATCGGACAAACACAACGCGGACAGCTCGAAAAACAAAATATACTTAACTCTCGCCCTTTTAGTGAACTTCTTGTTCTATTAAATCAAACTATGTAATAATCATAAAAGGAAGCATACCAAAATATTAACAAAGGCTTAAGATTGCCCCTGCAGTTCTAAAACACAATTGCAAAACAAATGGAGAATAACAAAACCAAATATTTGTTTCAAAACTTTTGCAATATTGGTATTTCAAGCGCAAACTTCAATTTGGTTGGTTTTCAGAGATTTTTCTCATTATTTTTAAAAAGGAAGTAATCGCATGGCAACAGGCACAGTAAAATGGTTCAATGACTCTAAAGGTTTTGGTTTTATTACTCCTGATGATGGTAGCGAAGATTTGTTTGTACACTTTTCCGCAATCAGTATGTCAGGATTCAAAACGCTTAAAGAAGGCCAAAAAGTTAGCTTCGAAGTTACCCAAGGGCCAAAGGGCAACCAGGCATCGAACATACAAACTCCTTGATCGGTTTCTAGGTTTGATAAAAAGTATGGCACTTTTGCGCCAGGTCTTTTTTGATGTGAAAGTTTATGAAAATCAACTGATTTATGCAGCTTTTAACCGTTATCTGACTGCTTTGTAAGCTTCGCTAGACTATCCGGTTCGACAAAAAATAGCCCATCACAAATAACTGCTATTAATTAATTCCTTAGCAGGAAACCAATATCCCAGTACAACTAATTTCTGACAAAAAAGATATGCGTCAATTTGTCACATTCCCAAACTAGTAAAATTATGTGTTAATCCTTCCCCAGAATAATCTAAACATGAATCAAATGAAAAAACATATTTTTTGGTACTTATTAGCATCAATATTTGCTATTTGCAGTAACACTGTTTCAGCTGATCACGGTTCAATAGGATTTGGGATTGGCACTGCATCTCCAATCATTACACAAACGGGTATAACCCTACCTCAGGGTATGATTGCAACGGGCCTTATTACTCAATTTACACAATTCAACAATGTTTCGGCATCTAGGTTGCTTGCCGTGAGTAATGCTGCTGTAGATGATGCCCATGGTGATGTTCACAGCACAAAAACTCTTACAATCCCATCAGTATTTGCAGCGATTGGTGTGACCGACGACCTGACGTTGGGCGTTAGACTTCCTTATGTTCGACGTGATGGTTTACTCTCAGCAGAAGAAGGTGAAGTTGCAAACCTAGGTAATCCAGATGGGTTTGGCGGGGTTTCCGTATTCGGCCAATACCGTTTTTTTCATTCTGAGGATAATTTAAATCACCTATCCCTGGTCGTGGCACTTAAAACTGCATCTGGTGCAACTCATGTCCGTGCAAATGGGGAACTACTTGAAGCACACAATCAGCCCAGTGGCGGCTCATGGAATCCGGCTGTCGGTTTTTCCTTTACACGTGCCATGGGAAAGCTCTCGTTTGATTCCAGTGTTCTTTATACGGTTGCAACCACAGGGACTCAAAAAACCGATCTTGGTGATATTTTTGACTATAATTTTGCGCTTTCCTATGCCCTTTCTGGTGTAGCGAGAGATGCTCTTTTCGCCTCTAGCAACAAATCAAATTGGACAGCTGTTTTAGAACTAAATGGCTCATGGCAAGACCGCCTAAAAAGCGGCGGCATGACTAACCCGAATTCAGGAGGTAGTATTGTTTATATTTCCCCTGGAATCAGATATTCTGGTGGCAGCAACTGGAATACTGCCTTGTCAATCGGTACCCCTATAGTGAAAGAAACTAATGGCTTCCAAACAGATCCAGATTATCGAATTACTTTTCGTTTTGTAATTGTACTAGATCCGCTCAAT
>SPBV01000301.1 GCA_004525885.1 Nitrosomonadales bacterium | reverse complement strand
TTCTATCTCATCCTACGTCTATGGCTGGATTTGTTCGCGCCGTTGGTGACAACGCTCGCGGCACAACTACTAGGATTACTAGGCGCAGCAGCCATTTTGTGGGGCTCGCTCATGGCGCTGAGACAAACGAGACTGAAAATGCTGATAGCCTATTCCACAGTGGCACAGATTGGCTATCTCTTCCTGCTGTTTCCATTGATTACCCATACCAACCCGGGGGCGAGTGAGAGCGCATTGCAGGGCGGGATAATGCAGGTAGTGAGTCATGCCTTTGCCAAAGCGGCGATGTTTGCTGCCGCTGGGACAATAATCCTATCCATAGGACGGGACAATATTGCGTTGCTGGGAGGGGTGTCCAGCCGTCTGCCACTGACCTTGTTCACTCTTGGGCTGGCCGGGGTAACGCTGATGGGTTTGCCACCCTCTGGTGGGTTCATCGCCAAGTGGTTACTGATCAGTAGTGCTTTGAGCAGTGGTCAGTGGGTTTGGGTGGTGGTGATGATTTTGGGCGGACTCTTGAGCGCGGCTTATGTGTTCAAGGTACTGAGCATGGCATTTTTGCCAGTGGAGGAGAATGGGATTAAATTTAATCCGGTACTACGAATGCAAGAGTGGCCTGCCTTTCTGCTTGCACTGATCAGTTTTCTGTTGGGATTGAGGTCCAGTGAAGTATTGAAGTTACTGGGGACAGGATGAATATCAACGAGAGCCTACCCCTGCTGGTATTGGCTACTTCCCTAGTACCAGGGGTGATCATCTTTTTTCTCGAGGAATCGCGTATCCGCCTGCGCACGACATTGAATCTGACAGGGGCAATTCTGAAGCTATTGTTAGTCGGTTACATACTACAGGGCGTTCAGTCCGGTCAAGTCTTCGACTTCCGCCACAATATTATGCCCGGCTTGGAGTTGGTATTCAAGGCGGATCCTTTAGCCATGCTGCTTATTACTCTGTCAGCGGTGCTGTGGTTTCTGACCACGCTTTATGCTATCGGCTATCTGGAAAACTCACCCCACCGCAGCCGCTTCTTCGGGTTTTTTAGTCTGTGCGTTACCGCTACCACAGGGGTGGCGATGGCTGGCAATCTGCTCACATTCTTTGTCTTCTACGAGCTGCTGACACTTTCTACCTATCCTCTAATTGTGCACCGTGGAACGGAGGCCGCCATACGTGCCGGGAAAATTTATCTGGCCTATACGCTTACCGGCGGCGCAGTGCTGCTCATTGGTGTGGTTTGGTTGTATAGCCTGATGGGTCAGGTAGAGTTTGCCAGCGGTGGCGTGGCAGCAAGGCTGGGGCCTGAATATGCGACGCAATTACAAATAATTTTCTTACTGCTTATTGCCGGATTGGGAGTGAAGCTGCGTTAGTACCTTTGCATGGATGGTTGCCACAGGCCATGGTGGCACCGGCACCGGTATCTGCTTTACTACATGCAGTAGCAGTTGTGAAAGCGGGAGCTTTCGGTATCGTACGAGTGGTTTACGAGGTCTACGGTGTGGAATTCGCCCAGTCTCTGAACCTGCTCACACCGCTAGCCGTGGTGGCCTCTATAACCATCATTTGGGGCTCACTACGCGCGCTGTGGCAAGATGATCTTAAGCGACGCTTAGCCTATTCTACTGTCAGCCAGGTGTCTTATATTATGCTCGGGGTAGCTCTATTCGGTCTGATGAGTACTATCGGAGGTATTGTGCATCTGGTGCATCAAGGCATCATGAAGATTACATTATTCTTTTGTGCCGGTAATTACGCCGAGACTCTGGGCGTTCACAAAGTAAGCGAGATGGACGGGACTGGACGGCGTATGCCATTAACTACAATGGCCTTCAGTATAGCAGCGTTTGGCATGATCGGCATACCGCTAACGGCAGGTTACGTCAGCAAACTCTATCTTAGTCAGGGGGCACAAGAAGCAGACATGGCTTGGGCGGGCTGGGTACTGACAGCGTCGAGTTTACTTAACGCGGCCTATTTCCTTCCAATACTGTATCGCGCTTGGTTCAAACGTCAGCCACACACTTGGCCGCATGAACACATTCCGGCCCGAAGACTACGGGAAACCACCTGGCTCTTATTGATACCACCCCTTGTTACCGCAGCCGCGACCTTGGTTGCAGGGGTGTTCTATAACATCGACTGGAGTCCATTGTTCTGGGCTAAACTCATTGCTGAAAGGGAATATCTACCTTGAGTAAAACGGTTTTATTCTGCCTTTTTCTGTAAAGCTGCAACCATCAGTAAGATACATTTTTTTGCCAATTTGCTCGAATAACGGCAAACCAACTACGTCGGTTAATTTTTTAATTTGCATTGACACCGTAGGCTGAGTCAAAAACATTTCTTCTGCCGTACGAGAAAAGCTTCCCAGACGGGCAGCAGTT
>SPBV01000186.1 GCA_004525885.1 Nitrosomonadales bacterium | reverse complement strand
GAGCATGCTTGGCAATCAGTGAACACTTTCCGTCGTTAGCCTTACACCACGCAATCTGAGAAAGCAGATCACTAAGGTCCTCTTCAACGGGCACGTAATGTTCGTAAGGTTTCAAGAGATGGGAGTACCACATTTGCCACTGAGATTTTGCTAGCAGAATGACGGATCCAGACGACAATTCGTATGACAATCGATACGCAGCCACGTGTCCCTCCAATGTGAGGATGTATTTGTACTGGCTCTGATCCTGGAGATTCATTCTATTCGCTCTTGGGTAGTTTCCCTTTCCGCGCTCAATAGTTTGAAGATACTCAGAGTTTTCAAGCTTACGAGGTCTTAAATTCCATTTCGTTATCCCTACGTCAAGCACGTCACTATTCTTGAGACCCATCTCGAATGCTTTGAGGCGCTGGTTTGTTCCCTCCGTAACCCCTGCTCCCGTAGTGGCTCCCCTGAATACAGCTTTACCAATCTTTTTTGACCAGGAGGTTAGTTTTAGTTGCACATCCGGGTATTCTCGGCACGCGTTAGGGAAGACTCTGCTAGTTTTCTGATAAGTTGCTCTTGCCCAGTCCTCATATGTTGGAAACGGAATATCTGCATGCATCTTGGTTGACGATCCAGACAGGATCGGGGCGTACTTGTCGTATTTGTGAGATTCAAGTGGGTGGTGCTTGCTTCCCCAAATATGGTTATAAGGCTCGGTACCATCCACCTTCATTAGAGGGTGGTCGCGCCTGTTGATAAAAAACTCGATATCAGGGACATCTCGTTCAGCACAAAGGGTATTGAACATATCAAACAGGGTGACTTTGTTATTACCGGACGCCGCGGCAATTAGCATATGGCCCTCGTCTTCATATCTTACGAGTGAATTATTAGCAACCCATTCATTGACTGGTTTGACGTTTTGTTTGTTAGATCTGTAACCAAGCAGACCAGATACATGATGTATAAAGTCATGTATTGACCCATACTTGGGGTTAACTTTAAGGATGTGGCCGAATTCGTTCCTGTAGTGCACGTTTTCAAAAGGAAGAAAGGTTTGGAGCTGGTTGTTTGCAATGCGTATGAATATGCCTTTCTTGAACTTGTAAAAAATATATTTGAATGTGTTGGATACGGCACGTGAATCTAAATCCATGTTTTTGTGCCATATCTTATCCTGTGGAATGGTTTGTTCGTTTGCAAAGAAGTTATCATTGAAAGATGGTTCAACTTTAGGAAGCAAATTCTCTCGCACTCTTGAACTATTGAATTGTTCAATGTCTCCCGCCGTGTCTCCTTCTAAAAATCTGTACCTGGTGTTTGGAATTATATGCTGGTTAATGTAAACCACGCATTCATCAACTGACATCGGTCCTTTGGCCATTTCGATAGGCTGAGCTTTGGCGTCGGATTTTTTTGAATGATTCATCTTTTCTTTTGCGCGGATAATCACTAAAGACCTTTATTCAAGTATATCATGGGGCCTGGTGAACCTCTAGCAACATAACAGGACCCGCCATTCAGCGGACCCTACACTGTGGTGATACCTAATGATCTCTTCATGTCGTGTATATCATCGTCGGTTGCTTCTCGATTATTAGCCGCTTTGAACAGGATTTTGAACAGGGATATTTTCGCGTCGAATGCGCCTTTGCACGCGCTTAGCTCGTCTTCTTTTTTTTTTACAATTAGGTCCCGTAGCTTTGAAATCTTTTCATCTATTTTTCCTAATGATTCGTTGCATTCTATAAGGAGTATCTCAGAATCGACTAATTCCTTTTCAGTTGCACGTAGTAAGACCTTTTTAGCTACTAACTTTTCGCTACATGATATTGTATAGGCTGACGCTATTAGGATCAGCACAATAATCACAAGTATGAGGGGTCTCGCGGTCATTTTACATAGCCCTAGAAAATCTTCCATCCATTACAAAAAGATGGAAAAGGTAGCAAATCATCACAAGGCCCCCAGGCGATTTAATATCCTTCTAGATTTGGACAACACCCTTATTAGCTCCCTCGCTAAACATGAAGAAAAACCCATCTTCAAACCAAGGATGAAGCAGTTCAGATGGGAAAACATGGAAGGCGCTTATAAAGTATTCGAACGTCCAGGGCTTCAGGAATTCTTGGACTTTCTTTTCAAAAATTTTAACGTCAGTGTCTGGACCGCTGCTTCTAAATCGTACGCCGTGTTCATCATAGACGAATTCATTCTCAAAGGGCATCCCGAACGCCAGCTGGATTACGTTCTCTTCTCCTACCACTGTAAACAATCAAAACGACTTCGAGACACACAGAAAGCACTTAACATCCTGAAAGATGAGTTTAAATTACTCAATTTTAACATGGATAGAACTTACATCATAGACGATCACCCTGAAGTGCACTCATCGCAACCTGACAACTGCATTGCCGTCAAGGCATTCGAGTTTGCAGATCGAAAATCTTATGAAGATAGGGAACTGGAACTCAACGTACGCCCGAGATTGGAAGCTATTCTTGAACGATCAATTTATTGATAGTCCATTAACTGGTTGATGACTAGGTCTAATCATCGTAAATCAAATTTCGTAATTGAGATAAACAGCGTATCGGGGTTAATGAAAAGATGTCGGTAAATATACTATTTCTCAATTCATCAGTTCTGAGGCGACTAGAAAATGAGGAAACAATCAACGAGGAGAAGATACAACTCCTCGATTCGCTTTTATCAGACACATCGCATCATTTGGATGCAAGCGTTTACGAAGAGCTCCGGAATATGAAGGACGCCGTATCTCACGAGAAGAGGACTTAGCGTGCGCTCTTCTTTACGCGTACTCACGCGCTCATCGAAGAGTACACATATATTCTCAAAAAACCAATCTCTCACATCAAAGAGGACAATCTACCCATTCTTAGGAAAAAAAATGAGCTGATTATAGGATTTTTAGACATCGTCAGGCAGATGGCTAAATTAAAAGATTGGACGGACCTTGACATACCCTCAAATCCTGAAAAGGTTGATAATATAGATTTAGGGTCGTATTGTCCATCGTGTGAGAATACAGAAGAAGAAAAATTCGAAATAGACGATTTCAACAGGAAGACCTGCCTGAACTGCTCTACTCAACAATACGCAATTGAAACAGGCATCACCCATAAGGATTACACCCGCGTCAACATTGTAGGTAAGTTCATCTACAACAGAATTCTCCACTTCCAGGATTGTATCAAGCAATACCAAGGCAAACAAAATTGCAAAATTCCAGAGAAACTATATCAAGACCTGGACGGTAAGTTTATAGCATATAGGCTCATTCCCGACATAGATGTCAACCACATTAGGTATTCCAAAATTACACGCAACCATATCATGATGTTTCTCAAAGAACTGAAGCATACTAAACATTACGAAAATGTCAACCTTATCTACCTAACCCTAACAAATAAACAAGTCGATGATATCAGCCATCTTGAAGACCGCATCGTAGGCGATTTCAAAGAGCTGGTAGCTCTTTATGACGAGATACATGGTAAAGACAAACCCGAAGAGCTAGAACGGAAGAATTTCATGAACGTCCAGTATCTCCTCTTTCAGCTATTGAGAAGGCACGGACACCCGTGTAAGATTGAGAATTTTACCATACTCAAAACAGTGGATAGGAAGCAATTTCACGACGCCATTTGTAAAAATTTATTCGACAAGCTGGGATGGAAATTCACACCAACATTCTGATCATTCATTACCCCGAAAGGTAATGAAAAATATATCTAGCCGATCCGCTACCGATCAGAGATCGGCGGGCGGCTCTGCCGCTACCGATCTCTGATCACCTAATCCTGACACCCAAACTCTGCTTCATCCATTTGGTCGTCGTTCACATCATCGCTGTCATATCATGATCAACATCGGCGAGCGGCTCTGCCGCTACCGATCAGAGATCGGCGGGCGGCTCTGCCGCTACCGATCAGAGATCGGCGGGCGGCTCTGCCGCTACCGATCAGAGATCGGCG
>SPBV01000008.1 GCA_004525885.1 Nitrosomonadales bacterium | reverse complement strand
TACTGCTTTAGCAGTTTCCATTACACGCTCCACATCTATCTGCGACACTTCCCTGTCTTTGATTGCCACCATTCCATGTGAATTGAAACTCTTAATGTGATTTCCGGCAACGCCAGTATAGACTTCATGAACTTTTCGATTTGCCATCAACTCGACTTCTTCCAGCGCACGTTGAATTGCATTTACTGTCGTTTCAATATTCACTACTACACCTTTTTTCAGGCCACTAGAGGGGTGACTACCCATACCAATAATTTCAAATTTACCTTCAGAAATTACCTCTGCTGCAATAACAACGATTTTTGAAGTTCCGATGTCAAGGCCGACAATTAGACTTCTATTTTCATTCACTCTATTCATTTATTTTCCGAATCCCCAATCTCATCCTTCATTCTTAACGCTTGGTTCGCGGAATTTCTGCCGATTTGATTCCAACACTCGCACAGATATACCGTTTGGCTAACGTAAATCTACATATGCAACTTGTTTTTTAAATTGTGAGGCTATGTGATTATGTACCGACACATAGAGCCCTAGTCGAGTTTCAACCTGCTCACGCCCCAACTCCAACACAGTTCCACTGTCTATGTGTACGCGCCATGCGTGACGTGGCGAGAAATATACGTGGGTAATATTCTGATGAAGTGGTTGCAGCAGTTTTCTGAAAACAGCATACCGCTGTGATACTTCATGTGAACTTTCCTCTGGCCCAGAAAATTCTGGTAGTCGCTTGTCAGTCATAGCATTAAATACTTCTCCGTAGATGTTCACTAGTGCTGAATTTCCCCATCTGGCTAGTGCCACATGTTCCTCCAACTTCACTTCCAGGCTACTCGGCCAATGCCGTCTGACACTTACGGTACGCACCCACGATAATTTCTTAAATGCATTACTTATCGCATCTAGATCTACTGTAAAAAAACTTCCGGTTACCTCGCTACGTATAAGATCGTTTATCTGTTCTCGTGTTATATACTTAAACTCTTCATCAACTCTGCTGACACTAGTAACATTTACCTTCTTCAATGCAAATACTGGTAAATTCAACACTGATGGGCTAATGGTAAAAACTGCTGCCAACACGACAATGGTAAATAGACCACTGGCAAATTTATTCAGCATCCAATGGTTATCCCACATGAGCTAACTCCAGTATCCGTATTACAAGATCCTCAAACGATATTCCTGCCGTTCTCGCTGCCATTGGTACTAGGCTATGGTCAGTCATACCTGGTGATGTATTAGTCTCAAGAAAATAAGGCTTATCCGACTTATCCAGTATTACATCTACTCTTCCCCAGCCTTCACACCCTAGAACCTTATGAGCCTGCAAAGCTTGCATCTGTATCGTATGCTCTAATTCAGCAGACAAGCCACTTGGACAGAAATAGCCGGTATCGGGAGAAAGATACTTAGCTTTATAATCGTACAATCCGCCTGCTACCTCGATACGTACCAGCGGTAACGGAATATCCCCAAGAATTGCAACAGTCAACTCCATGCCTTCTATAAATTGCTCTGCTAAAACCATCGAATCATGCTTCGCTACTGCTTGGTATACGTTCGGTAAATCCACTGCAGACATTACTTTATACAAACCGATTGTTGATCCTTCGCGTGATGGCTTAACAATCAGCGGTAGACCTAAGTTTTTTACTACCATGTCAAAATCACTTTCTGCGCTAAGCATTGCATAGCGTGGAGTGTTAATACCTACTGCTTGCCATAGCAACTTAGTCCGCCATTTGTCGATTGCAAGCGCACTCGCCAGTACACCACTACCGGTATAGGGCAAGCCCATAAGTTCCAGTGCACCTTGCACGGTACCGTCCTCACCATACCGTCCATGAAGAGCTATATGCGCCACGTTAAATCCCTGCCTTAGAAGATCCTCCATCGGTCGCTTAGCTGGATCAAACGGATGCGCATCTATACCTCTGCGCTGTAACGCATGAAGCACAGCGTTACCACTCTGGAGCGAAATTTCGCGCTCGGCAGAGCGGCCTCCAAGAAGAACCGCAACTTTTCCAAAATCACTTGTACTCACGGCTTACCATCCTTAAAAGAAAAACTTTTCTCATAAGTTATGAATTCATAAGAATTCACTTGGCCTCTCCTATAATCCTTACCTCTTGTATCAATGTAACGCCGGTCTTTTCCTTTACTGCCTTACTTACCTCTGAAATTACAGCCTCGATATCTTCTGCCATGGCATTCCCGGTATTAACAATAAAATTCGCATGTTTAGTTGAAACCATCGCTCCACCAATACTAAAACCCTTTAATCCACATGATTCAATCAAACGCGCAGCATGATCTCCCGGAGGATTACGAAATACCGAGCCAGCATTGGGCAGGCTTAATGGTTGACTGTTGATACGCCTAGACAATAGCTCCTTAATCTTCCTTCTAGATGTCGCTTCGTCTCCTTTCTTCAATCTAAACCACACACCTACGAACCATTCTTCGCTGGAAGAATCCGTAGATATTCTAATATCTGACTTTAAGCTCACCTGCCGGTAGCTAATCCTGTAATCTTTAGAATGCCGATCATGTAGATGACCAGATCGATTGAGTGTTCGTACTCGCTCAACAATCTCCCACGTTTCTGTGCCATAGCAACCTGCGTTCATTGCCAAGGCTCCACCAACTGTACCAGGTATACCAGCTAGAAATTCCGCTCCTGCTAATTTACTTAATGCCGCAAATCGTGCAACCTTTGCACAAGCCACACCCGCATCGACATAAATCAATCCACCCTCTTCATTATGTTGTTCCAGTCGAAGATCATTTAACTGTGCATGGAGTAATATTACAGTGCCGCGTAACCCACCATCGCGTACCAAAAGATTGCTACCCAGCCCAACCATGTGTACTGGCTCACCCTGCGGCATACTGAGCAAAAACTGAGAAAGGTCGGCTAAATCAGCTGGAATATAAACGCGCTCCACCTCTCCCCCTGCACGCCAGGAAGTATGTTTTTTCATCGATTCATTCATGCATACTCTCCCACGCAAGGCCCCTTTCAATGATCCCTTAACGCGTAAAGATCGAATATCAGTTAAGTTATTTGTTTCTGACATACACATTTATAACTCGCGTGAATAATTAACAATGTTATGTGCCACACTACTCACAGACCCGGCTCCCATGACCAGCACTACATCATCCTTCTGTGAAATGCTGAAAATAGCAGCTGGCAACTCTTCCACAGTCTCAATAAAAATTGGCTCTATCTTTCCCTGCACTCTTATCGCTCGTACGAGTGATTTACCGTCAGCAGCAACGATTGGCGTTTCCCCTGCAGAGAAAACTTCAGTTAACAACAATACATCCGCTGTAGACAAAACTTTTACAAAGTCTTCAAATATATCTCTGGTACGGGTATAGCGGTGTGGTTGGAATGCGACTACAAGACGGCGACCAGGAAATGCACCGCGTGCTGCAGTAATCGTGGCAGATATCTCTCCTGGGTGATGACCGTAATCATCAACTAATGTGAAACTTCCACTTTTATTTGTGTCATTTCTAGCTAATTTAACCTCACCGCAGCGTTGAAAACGCCGCCCCACTCCTTTGAATCTGGTTAACGCATTAATTATAGAGGCGTCAGGCACACCCAGTTCATTGCCCACTGCAATTGCAGCAAGTGCATTCTGTACGTTGTGTAATCCAGGCAAATTAAGTGTAATGTCGAGCTTACGAGTCTTACCATTTACTCCAACCAAAGCAGTAAAATACATCTGCCCTTTGCAATGCCTAATATTAGTAGCTCTAATTTGTGCCGCATCCGATAAACCATATGTTGTTATAGGTTTGGTAATAGCAGGAATAATTTCACGTACATTGACATCATCAGTACATAGCACTGCCATACCGTAAAATGGGAGGTGTTGTACAAAATCTACGAATGCCTGCTTGAGTCTACTGAAATCATGACCATAAGTTTCCATATGATCAGCATCTATATTTGTTACCACAGCTAATACGGGCTGCAGATAAAGAAAAGAGGCGTCAGACTCATCAGCTTCTACCACTATGAATTCACCACTACCTAACTTTGCATGAGAACCTGCGGCTTCTAATTTCCCGCCAATAACAAAGGTCGGGTCCATTCCTGCCTGCGCCAAGACACTAGCAATTAAACTTGTAGTAGTAGTCTTACCATGAGTTCCTGCAACGCCTATCCCTTGACGCAATCTCAACAGCTCTGCTAGCATTATGGCCCGCGGTACCACCGGTGTATTACGTGCACGGGCTGCAAGTACTTCCGGGTTATCTGGTTTTATTGCACTAGATGTAACTACTGCATCTGCTGATGCGATGTTACCCTTTGCATGGCCAATATGAACAGTTGCGCCCAAGATACTTAAACGCTTCGTAGTAGCGCTGTCTGATAAATCTGACCCACTTATCTGGTAGCCCAAATTTAGCAATACCTCGGCAATTCCGCTCATGCCAGACCCACCAATACCAACGAAATGAATATGTTTAACTTTATGTTTCATCTTTTTATATTTATAAAACGATGGGTGAAATACGATGACTGAAAAAAAATGATTTTATTATTCATTTTTTAATTATCTCCATACACGCTTCTGCCACGATGCTAGTAGCATTTGGTCTTGCCAATTCGCGTGCTTTCATTGCCATTCCTAATAACCTCTCTCGAGTTAATCCCATTAATAATTCCGCCAAGCCTTTAGGAGTTAGCTCATTTTGTGGTAGCAACACCGCGGCATCATTGTTACTCAGAAATTTCGCATTGCATGTTTGGTGATCGTCCACAGCGTAAGGAAACGGTACCAGAATACTTGCTGTACCTGCAGCAGTTAATTCTGCAATGGTGAGTGCCCCAGCACGACATATCACTAAATCGCAATCAGAATAGTGAGCTGCCATGTTTTCAATGAAGACTACCAATTCACCTTCCACTCCAGCTTCAGCATAGTTTTTATTTAGTTCTTCTAGATGATTTCTTCCTGCCTGGTGAGTTACCAGCGGACGCATATTATCCGGGATCAATTTCAATGTCTGCGGTACGACTGTATTTAGTGCTTGCGCGCCAAGGCTACCGCCTATTATCAAAAGCTTTAATTTCCCAACCCGTCCCGCATACCTTTTGTCTGGGGCATCTAATTGACTTATTTCTTTACGTACTGGATTACCAGAAAACACTACCTTTTTCTTATCTCTGATCGAATCAGGAAAACCTAGTAAAACTTTATCTGCTAACTTTGCTAATATCTTATTAGTAAGGCCAGGTATCGAATTTTGCTCATGTATCAACAGTGGCTTATTTAGCAGCGAAGCCATTACGCCTCCGGGAAATGCAGGGTAGCCCCCCATACCTAAAACTACATCTGGGCGCACTAGAAATAACACTTGGGCGCTTTGCCAGAACGCTAACAGTAGTCTCAGTGGAAGAGTAAGCCAGACTATAAAATTCTTTCCGCGCAAACCGGAAAAACTGATAATTTTTATGTCGTGTCCTTTTTGCGGAACTAGCAATTCTTCCATTCCACCTTCTGTCCCTAGCCACACCACTCGCCAACCGGTCACCTTCAAATAGTCTGCTACTGCCAGCGCAGGGAAGACATGTCCACCAGTTCCTCCAGCCATAATTAAAATGGTATGAGGCAACCTAAAACTCCTATTACGATATTACGATTCCGGTTCTCTTTCATATTGTGTATCCTTTCATTAATTGTCGATTCTCCCAATCCACTCGTAACAAAATTGCCAGCGCAATGCAATTTGCAACAATGCTGCTGCCACCGAAACTCATTAGTGGCAAAGTCAATCCTTTGGTTGGCAGAATACCCATATTTACTCCCATGTTGATGAATGCTTGTATTCCTATCCACACGCCAATACCTTGAGCTACGAGTGCAGGAAAACAACGCCCTCTTGTTGCAGCTTGACGACCGATCACAAAGGCGCGCACCACTAACCACGCAAATAGGATCACCACAACTACAACACCGATGAAACCTAGCTCTTCTGCTATCACTGCAAGCAAAAAGTCGGTGTGTGCTTCGGGTAAATAGTAGAGCTTCTCCACGCTTCCACCGATGCCAACACCCTCCCAGCCACCACGTCCAAATGCGATCAAAGCATGGCTTAACTGGTATCCTTTTCCATAGGGGTCATCCCACGGGTCATAAAATCCTGTCATACGCCGCCAGCGATAGGGCTCAAGCCAGATCAGCGCCAACAGGCTGGAAAGTGCCAACCCGATAGTTCCCACGAACAGTTTTAGACTCATCCCTCCCAGAAACAAAACTGCCGCCACGATAACGGTAATAACGACTAATGCTCCTAAATCAGGCTCATGAAGCAACAAAAATGCCAATACCCCCATTACAATCAGAATGGGGGCAAAACCTTTCCATAAACTGTCTAGGTACGTAGCCCTTCGTACCGTATAGTTAGCAATATAAATCACCATAAACAATTTCATAAATTCAGAAGGCTGCAAGTTCACAATAAACAGTGACAACCAGCGTCTACTGCCATTGACTTCATTCCCTATACCAGGAATTAATACTAGTACTAGTAACACCATACCCAGCAGAAATGGATAAAGTGAGAATCTCTGCCATAATCGCATCGGTATCTGGAATACAATCAATCCGATCAACAACCCCACCGTCAAATAAATTCCGTGACGAACAAGAAAATAGGCTTCGTAACCATCGATACCACGCCCTGCTCCTGCTATAGAAATTGAAGCCGAATAAACCATTACTAGCCCAAGACTCAACAACAATATTGCAGACCAGACAAGGATCTGATCGAAGTCAGGTATAACTTTTGGGTTGCTAAGGTTGGCTTGATAAATCATCAGTAGTATCTTGCTATCTAGTGTGTGGCACTGGCTGTAGCTAAAATCTTTGTCTCTAAGGCCCTAACTGCCGCAACAAATATCTCAGCGCGATGAACATAATTCCTGAACATGTCGGTGCTGGCACAGGCCGGAGACATGAGTACAGCATCCCCTACCTTGGCCAGAAAAAAACTTTTTTGTACCGCTTCTTCCATTGTTATCGCGTTATGTAGTGGTACGCCACATCCATCCATCACAGCAGCGATTCTTCCTGCATCTTTTCCAATCAACACAACTGCTCGCACACGTTTTGTAATCACTTCTTTTAGAGGGGAGAAATCCTGCTGCTTGCCATCGCCACCTGCAATTAATATTATGTTTTGCGTCATACTTCTCATAGCCGCAACCGTTGCGCCCACGTTCGTACCTTTTGAGTCATCGTAGAATGTAATGCCATTGAATACAGCAATTTTCTCCACTCGATGAGGTAGCCCACTAAATTCACGCAAGGCCTGCAATAATGGGCTATACGATAATCCCACAGCACGACATAGGGCCAATGCAGCTAAAACATTAGCTGCATTGTGCGAGCCTGTAACTGCAAGTTCGCTGGTTTTTATTAGCCGAGTTTTACCTTGTGCTAACCAGACTTCATCATCATCGCGCAACAAACCAAAGTCTTCTTCAACGACCGGCACATCCAAACCGAAAGTTATCTGTCTTCTACCAGCTAACCCCATTTGGCTCACAAGGGGATCGTCACGATTTAGAACCTGTATTACGTTACCCTCATTAGTCTCCCCTGAAAATATCCTTGCCTTAGCAATAGCGTAATCCTGCATTCCTACATAGCGATCAAGATGGTCTTCACTCAGATTCAACACTACCGCTGCGTCAGGATTAAGACTTTGCGTAGTCTCCAGTTGAAAACTGGACACCTCTAAGACCCATAATTGAGGAAGCCTCCCAGAATCTGTCCGCTGCATCAGCGCGTCTAGCACTGCAGGACCGATATTCCCAGCTACTTCCGCATCCAATCCCGCTTTTCTTGCCATTGCACCCACCATAGCTGCCACTGTTGTTTTTCCGTTAGAACCTGTAATTGCCAGAATTTTTGGTTTTGGGGCATTAAACTTATTAAGCGCCGAAGCAAACAGCTCGAAGTCACCAACAACCGGTACCCCTCGTTTAACCGCCTGACTGACCAGCGGTTCTGCTAACGATATGCCTGGACTGATAGCAATAAGATCTATTCCCATGAAAATATCAGTTGAAAAAGGGCCAGTGAATACCTGAGCTGTAGGTATAGCTCGTTCCAATGTGCTAAGATTTGGCGGCGCCAAACGATTATCAGCCACACGAATATTTGACCCTATGCGTGACAACCACTTTGCCATGGATAATCCAGTTTCGCCCATTCCAAGCACCAAAATTGTTTTTCCGTGTAAATTCATCTCAACTTCAACGTAGACAATCCGAGCAACACTAACATCATGGTGATAATCCAGAACCGAACTACCACTTGATTCTCCTTCCACCCTTTTAATTCAAAATGATGGTGTAGTGGTGCCATACGAAAAATACGTTTACCAGTCAGTTTGAACGAAGCCACTTGCAACATCACTGATAAAGTTTCTACTACAAATACGCCACCCATAATGATAAGTACGATTTCTTGGCGAATAATCACAGTGACCACTCCAAGCGCAGCACCAAGAGCAAGAGCGCCAACATCACCCATAAATACTTCGGCTGGATAAGCGTTGAACCATAAAAAAGCAAGCCCTGCACCTGCTAGTGCGCCACAGAATACAGCTAGTTCAGCCGCATGAGGAATATAAGGAATACCAAGGTATTTCGCGAAAACTGAGTGACCAGCCACATAGGCAAAGATTGCCAAGCCGCTACTAATCATTACAGTTGGCATAATAGCCAGGCCGTCAAGACCATCAGTCAAATTCACCGCGTTACTTGTGCCCACTATGACGAAATAAGCCAGCGTCACAAATCCAACTACGCCCACCGGTATTACAATCTGCTTAAAGAAAGGTACAATCATGCTGGTTTGTGCTGGAGAATCTGCGGTAATAGCAAGATAAGACGCAATAGTGATTGCAATCGCTGATTGCCAAAAGAACTTAGCACCAGCAGAGAGTCCCTTTGGATTGTTATGTACTACCTTCCGGTAATCGTCCACCCAACCTATTGCACCAAAACCTAACGTTGTTAACAGCACCACCCACACATAGCGATTACCTAAGTCTGCCCACAATAGTGTACTAATAGCAATGGACACTAATATCAAAGCGCCGCCCATGGTAGGAGTACCAGCCTTAATGAGGTGTGTTTGTGGGCCATCATCACGAACCGCTTGACCAATTTTGTAAGCGGTAAGTTTACGTATCATGGTCGGACCAACAATGAATGAGATTATCAGAGAGGTCAGTGCTGCCAATACCGTTCGCAATGTAATGTAGTTAAATACATTAAATGCTCGGATATCCTGAGCCAACCATTGGGCAAATTCTAATAGCATGTCAGGCCTAATAAAATTCTATATCTTGGCTTTCTGATTTCATTTTCAGTTGATTTGCTAATATTCTCTTTATAACTAAACATTCAAAATTACACCTCAAAATTTTTGACTACCCGCTCCATTTGCATGAATCGAGATCCCTTTACCAGCAACGTTACGTTGGGCGCCAGTACGGCTTCGACTGCAGTCAATAGATCTCCAATATTCTTAAAATGCTGCGCACCTATTCCAAATTTCTTCACGGAATGAGCGCTTAATTCACCCAAAGCAAATAATCTATCTATGCCAATAAGACGAGCTTCCTCGCCTATGCGCTCATGAAAATCCACTGCATTCTCACCAAGCTCACCCATATCACCAAGAACTAGGATTTTCTTTCCTATAGATTTAGCTAATACTGATAGTGCAGCTCGCACTGACTCTGGATTAG
Organism: Nitrosomonadales bacterium; assembly: GCA_004525885.1. GTDB lineage: Bacteria > Pseudomonadota > Gammaproteobacteria > Burkholderiales > Nitrosomonadaceae > BJGV01. The sequence continues at coordinate 10,452 of SPBV01000008.1, read as the reverse complement.
CGTTATAACTATCGTCTATTAGATTTGCATTATGCTGACACCGCTTTCTCTGCAGACGCCCGTTCACTCCGTTAAATCGGCTCAATCCAGAGGCGATGTTTTCCTTACTTATCCCTATGGCAACTGAAGCAGCCGCAGCCGCAAGAGCATTGCACACGTTATGTTTGCCTGGAACTTTCAACTTCACCTCTACGACTCCATCGGGGAGCGTCAACTTCATTTCAGTATCGGTCAAATTTAATTGATAGCAACCTCTCACCTTCGCTTCTTTACTTAGACCAAAATCTATTGTTGGCCTACTGCCGGCTAGCTTATGCCATAACTGCGCATTAGGATCATCAGCATTAATGACTGCCACCCCCTGCTTGTCTAACCCTTCAAATATTTCACCCTTGGCACGTGCTACCGCTTCTACCGAACCAATCTCTTCAATATGCGCAGCACCTGCATTCGTTATCAAGGCTACACCTGGCTTTGCTAGTCCGGTCAAGTAAGAAATCTCACCGAAATGATTCATGCCCATTTCGATTACCGCATATTCATGCTGCTCTCGTAATTGCAATAGCATTTGTGGCACACCAATATCATTATTGAGGTTACCCGTGGTTGCTAGTACCTTGCTGGCTTCTCCAACCAGCTGAAGCAAAATCAAAGCAATCATCTCTTTCACCGTGGTTTTACCATTACTACCAGTAACAGCAACTAACGGTATATCAAAGCGTCCTCGCCAGTATGCTGCCAGATGCCCTAGCCCTAGCAAGGTGTCTTTCACTATTATCATAGGAACTTCTGAATCCTGATTCTTCTTGATATCTGATTCTTGATTAACCATTGCCGCCACGGCACCCCTATCCTTTGCCTTGGTAACAAATTTATGCCCATCAAAATTCTCTCCGCTCAGAGCAACAAATAAATCGCCCCTTTTCACAGTACGGCTATCAGTACTTACACCAGTAAAAAACACATCTTCACCACGCCACTCCGCATGTAACACACGAGCCGCTTCTTGCGCCATCATCATCTTTGCTCTTGCGCTCTGGTTGCTAAATCCTGCAGCATTGACCGCACTACCTTCACATCACTATATGGAAACCTTTGCGCACCTATTTCTTGATATGCCTCATGCCCTTTCCCTGCAATTAACACAATATCTCCCTTGCGCGCACCATATAATGCACGATGAATCGCCACTTCTCGGTCTTCCTCTATATGATGATTCGTACCCGCACCTGATGCAATTTCATTGATGATGATGTGAGGATCCTCGCTGCGTGGATTGTCATTAGTGATGATGACTTCATCTGAAAATTGTGTGGCTATTTTTCCCATAAGTGCACGTTTACCGCGATCGCGGTCGCCACCACAGCCGAATACGCAAACTAGCTTTGATTTTTGATTTTTGATTTTTGAGAAAGCCTTAGAACCATGAAGATCTCCACGAAGTTCTATTAATATTTTTTCTAAAGCATCTGGGGTATGAGCAAAATCTACAATTACTAATGGTAGGTTACCGCCACCAATTTTTTCCATCCTACCTGCTACTGGCTGTATTTGTTGCAAGGATCTCACCGCGTCCCTTAGATTAATTCCACATGCTAACAAAGTAGCAAGTACTGCCAGCAAATTGGATGCATTGAATTTGCCAATTATTTCAGTTTTAAAATTTATATGCTCACCTTCAAACTCAACATCAAATTCTAGCCCCTGAATACTCGCCTTAAGATTGCGTCCACATACCACTCTGAGTTTTTCTGGATTCAAATTCCTTATTTCCATTTTATTAAATCCATACCCGATAACTTGCGTAATCTTGCCTGAAAGCTGCTCCAACAATTCAGCACTAAATGCATCATCAAAGTTCAGTACTGCATATTTGAGTCCAGTCCATTTGAATAATCGTGCTTTGGAAGCAGCATATGCCTTCATGCTGCCGTGGTAGTCGAGGTGATCATGTGACAAATTAGTAAACAACGCTACTGAAAATGTAGAACCATTAACTCTACCTTGCTCAATCCCATGTGACGACACTTCCATCACCATATACTTGGCACCACGTTTCAAGAAATCAACCATTCTTTGTTGCAATAAAACCGGATCCGGTGTTGTGTTAATAGCAGGGCGAAGCTCGCCAGAAAAACCATCTCCCAATGTACCCATAGAAGCAGTTTTTATACCCAGGGCTGTCAAAGCCTGAGCTATCCATTGGCTGCATGATGTCTTACCGTTAGTTCCGGTGACGCCAATCAGCCATAATTTTTTAGATGGATTTCCATACACATAACTTGCGATAGGCCCCGCCCTTGCTCGCAGTTTTGATATTGACAAATTAGGCGTTTGCCATTCTGGGTTCCACACAAAACCACTGCGCTCCCATAACACTGCATTCGCTCCTGCTTCAATAGCTTGCGGGATAAACTCTCGAGCATCGAGCTTCTCCCCAACATAAGCTAGAAATGTATCTCCCGGTTTTACCATACGACTATCAGTGACAAGATTGTCAATGCCGACACCCAAACTATCGAGCAAATGTGGATCGAAATTTACCTCTGACCTTTCTTTACACTCCGAATTCATACATCACCTTTTAACTCGGGCATTGCTGGAGATAAGATCGCTTTATTAATCGGCGCATCATGAGGCACATTCAAAATTCTTAAAGCATTGGCCATGACCTGACTAAAAACAGGTGCTGCAACCGTGCCACCGTAATGTTTCCCAGCAGAAGGTTCATCTAGCATCACTGCAATGATTAGTCGCGGCTTAGAAGCTGGTGCGTAGCCTAAAAATGAAGCTATGTATCGATTTTTTGCATAACCGTTACCTTCTAATTTGTGTGCAGTACCAGTCTTACCCGCAACCCGATAACCACTGATTTGTGCAAGAGGAGCGGTTCCATCAGGCCGCACCACCATCTCCAACATTTTACTCACTGCAAGAGCAGTATCACGTGAAATCACTTGTTGACCTACTACAGGTGTATTGATTTTTAGCAAAGATACTGGTTTTAATTTGCCCTCTTCCGAAAATTGAGTATAGGCACGCGCTAGCTGGAGTAAAGTCACTGAAATACCATGGCCATATGACATTGTGGCCTGCTCAATAGGGAGCCAAGTTTGATACGGGCGAAGCTTTCCATTTACTTCGCCAGGAAACCCAGAACCAGTAGATGTACCAAAACCAGAACGACTGTATGTTTCCCATACTTTTTTTGGCGGTAAAGTCAAAGAAATTTTTGCAGAACCAACGTTACTAGATTTTTGAATTACTTGCTCTACTGTCAGCAGACCTTCTCTATGAGAATCTCTTATCGTTGATTTGCCGATAGTGAGAGTTCCAGGAGCAGTCTGGAATATCGTATTTGGCTTTATCCCGCCTGCTTCAAGCGCTGCTGCTACCACGAATGGTTTCATCGTTGAGCCAGGTTCAAATACGTCTGTCAAAACCCGATTGCGGGCTTTCCCGCCATTTGTTCTTATCCGGTTGTTCGGGTTGTATGTTGGCAAGTTAGCTAACGCCAGCACTTCACCAGTCTGTGTATCTAGGACTACTATTCCGCCAGCTTTAGCTTTATTAATATCCATAGCACGCTTCAATTCTCGATAAGCAAGATACTGTATTTTGCTATCAATGGATAAAGCTATATCCTTTCCCGGCTTAGGCTCAAGGATACTTTCTACATCTTCAACAATACGCCCCTTCCGGTCCTTAATGACGCGACGACTACCAGATTTACCAGCCAAAGTGTCCTGCCAACCTAATTCGATTCCTTCTTGACCATTGTCGTCTACATCAGTAAACCCAAGCATGTGAGCCGTCATTTCACCTGTAGGATAATATCGACGATATTCTCGCTTATGAAATATACCGGCAATATTGAGTTCGTCTACTCTAGCTGTTATCTCTGGTGGTAAATGTCGCTTCAGATAAACAAAATCTCGCTGTTGACTGATGCGTTTGCGAACCTCAACGACATCCATCTTAATCAGATTAGCTAATTTCTTTAATTGTCCAGAAGTTGCATGCACATCTTTTGGACTCGCCCACACTGATTCAACCGGTGTACTGATTGCAAGAGGTTCGCCATGTCGGTCCGTAATCATTCCACGATGTGCACTTATCTCGATCACACGGCTATAACGTGATTCTCCTTTCTGCTGTAAAAAATCGTTGTGCATTCCTTGTAAATAGACTGCACGTACTATCAAGCCAAGGAAGCTCAGCAATAGAAAAGTGCCCAGTACTCGTGAGCGCCAAGCTGGCAAAATTATATGTGGCTTTGAATTGCGAGTCATAGTTCTTGCTCATCCACAGAATTAGCTAAATTGTTAGGTTCCGCTAACGAAATGAATTTAATTTGTGATCCATCTGGAACTCTCATTAGCAATTGCTTAGTAGCAATTTTCTCAACACGCGCACGCATCGCCCAGGTACTTTGTTCAAGCTGTAACTGGCCCCACTCTACAGCCAGCAGCCTTGCCTTTCCCTGCTCTTTCTCCAGCTCCATGAAAAGCTTGCGTGCTTTATGTTGTGAAGTCACAACACCCAGCGCACAGGCGATGGCGATCAGAGTTAGAAGAATGTTCAATCTAGTCACTTCAACTCCTCTTAACCAAAATCATAGTCCCTTTAACCGCCAGGATTACCCGTCTGTGCAATGAAAAGTGCAGCTGTTACACAAATAACAGTAATCGCCAATACTAGTAATCCCTCTTGTACGATATGCTTCATCTTTCTCTCCCTATAAAAGTAACTAATAATAATTCACTCCAGAAACTAACCAGGCCTTACCCTTTCTGCCACCCGCATCACCGCACTTCTAGCACGTGGATTAACAGCTAGCTCGTTTTCTTTAGGGCGTACTGCCTTCCCAACTAACCGTAGTTTGTGTCGACTAAGGCACAGTACTTCTTTGTTCCGTATGGGCAATTTACGGGGCAACATATCTGGGTTTGCTGCTTCTCGCATAAAACGTTTAACTACTCTGTCCTCTAGTGAGTGAAAGCTAATAATTACCATTCGCCCACCTGAGTTTAATAGCCCCACACATTGGGGCAAGCTCAGCGACAACTCCTCAAGCTCCTGATTGAGATAAATCCGTATGGCCTGAAAAGTGCGCGTCGCCGGATTCCGATTTTGCTTGCGCGAGCGTATGGCCGTTGCCACGATCTCGGCAAGTTGAAGTGTAGTAACGATAGGCTGCTGTGATCTTGACACAACAACTGCTCTGGCAATTTGCTTTGCAAATCGTTCTTCCCCATAATTTCTTATCACCTCCCCTAGATGAGCTTCAGAAACAGAAGCGATCCATTCTGCAGCGGTCTGCCCCTGACTCGTATCCATGCGCATATCAAGTGGCCCATTTAAACGGAAACTGAACCCTCTTGACGCAACTTCAAGTTGTGGCGATGACACCCCCAGGTCCAGCAATATCCCGTCCACCTGGCTCACACCCAACTCCTGTAGCTCCTGCTCTATTCGTGAAAAGCTGCTGTGTATAATTTGAAAATTTTCATTCTTTATAGTTCGCCCTTTAGTTACTGCAGACATATCCTTGTCAAATGCGATTAGCCTGCCATTTTTTCCCAATTTTTCTAAAATTAACCGGCTGTGGCCGCCATACCCAAAAGTACCATCAATGTAAGTACCACCTGGTTTAATTTCCAGCGCATCTACTGCCTCATGCAACAAAACCGTGATATGCATCTAGGTGTCACCACCACCACATCACAGCGAGAAACCTTCGAGTTCAGATGGGATGCTGCTGTCTTTTAATACCAGATAATCTTCAATTTGCTGGTTCCATTTTTCCTCTTCCCATAATTCTAGTTTTGCGCCCTGTCCCACTAGCACTAAATTCTTAGTCAAACCTGCAAACTGACGCAAAGGTGGCGACACGAGAATACGCCCCGCACCATCCATCTCTACATCGCTGGCGTTACCAACGAGAAGACGTTGCAAACTACGGGTTTTTGGATTGAAACTGGAAAGGCTATTGAGTTTCTGTTCTATTGGCTCCCAAGCCGGCCTGGGATAAACCAGCAAACACTTGGCTGGATCCGCAGTAAGAACCAGATGGCCCCCACAAAAAGCTATCAGGCTTTCACGATATTTCGTAGGGATTGCCAGCCTTCCCTTATTGTCTAGACTAAGTTGTGTGACACCACGAAACATATAACCCCTTTGTTTTTACAAAAAACTCAAAACCTATAACCCGGTTCAAGCTAATAATTTTTCCCACTTTTTCCCACTTGTGCCCACTTTAATTAAAAAATATAGTCAAGTCAAGTGAAAAATAATGGATTTTCGTTTATGTGACAAAGACTTAAGGAAAAACCTAGGAGGATTTTTTAGTATGAAAGAATAGGCTATATAAATAAAAGGGATAGAGCTCTAATTGAAGGTGACTTACTACTTCGCAAGACAATGACGGAAAACAGGAAGGAAAAATTTCAGGAAGCAAATAATCTGAGACTTAAGTCTAATAATGATCACAACTGAACCAATGCTTTGGTTCAGTTGTGATCATTATTTTTATTTAAAAATAAATGAAGCTGGCCGATAAGCCGGGTTCTGTCGTGGGCAGTCATTCCTCTAGGCGCACGGTTACTCGTACGCTCAAGCAACCTACCCGCAGACTCGGCGAGCAACGTCATAGTCTGCCTATTTGGTCTTGCTCCGGATGGAGGTTACCGCGTTTCACCGTAACTTAATACGCTCGTCTCTGTGGCCCTATTCCTCGCCTCACGGCGGCCGGCTATTAACCGGCATCCCGCTCTATGGAGCCCGGACTTTCCTCTCCCAATTTTTCATTGCTGAAAAAAGGCAGCGACTGCCTAGCCAGCTTCGATTAGGATATTATCATCAAACTTGATGTCATTAAGACTTAAATTAGTAATTCGAACATGAATCATTTTTTGTAACAGCGCAGTATTAATGTATGTAATATCAACATAGTTCCACTAAGAAGCGATCATTTGTAGATGGAAAGAGACGATACCTTAAGCTCTATTCTGAAACTACACCGTATACACCCATACACTTTGTGCTTGTTTGAGGGTAGACTTTACAAATACTTATGGCTCTGACCAAATTTGGTTTCATGCCTTTCTCTTTTATCGGGGATAATCATAAAACCTACTAATCTAGCGTCTGATTCATTTTCTAATTTATTGCTTGCGGAAACTAATCGCTGCGTCTCTTGTGGCCTGTGTCTGCCACACTGCCCCACCTACCGAATAACTATGTCAGAAGCTGATTCACCTCGTGGGCGCATAGCTCAAATAAGAGGGGTTGCCAGCGGACACATTCCAATGAATCCACGCTTTGTCCAGCATATAGACCGTTGTCTTACTTGTCGCTCCTGTGAGGTAGTTTGCCCTAACCATGTGGCTTATGGACAGCTGATAGATAAGACACGCGCTATGATTGCCGCACCTCTACTTTCCTTATCAAATGGTAAAACAGCAATTCAAAAATCTTGGTTACGAAAATTAGTGGAAAAAGAATTTATTGCCAAACCTACACGTTTCGATACGTTACGCTCACTCTTTCTTTTTTACCAGAAACTAGGCCTACAAGGGCTGTTGAATAGATCGAGCATACTAAAGAAAACAAAGCTCGCTGAATTAAATACACAATTACCTCAAATTCACATGCCTCGCACCTCCTCAAGTAAAACAGACGTGTCTAAATCATGGAGGGAAATTTATTTCCCAATTGGAAAGCCATGTGGTGAAGTTGGTTTATTTCTTGGATGTGTTGCAAGACTTGCAGATGTGGAAACTCTCAATGCTTCAATATACGTGCTCAATCGCCTGGGTTATACGGTACATATACCACCCATGCAGACTTGCTGTGGTGCGCTTCATCTGCATGGAGGCGATACAAAAACAGCGAGTCAACTAGCACAACAGAATATAGCAGCATTTGATGGGATAAATTTGAGCGCGATTATTACCACTGCCTCAGGTTGCGGTATACGACTAGCAGAATATCATTCTGATTTTTCCACCAAAGTGGTGGACATAAGTAAGTTTCTGGCAATCGCAGACGGATGGGGCAACATAAAGATAGTACCATTGCAAGATAAAATCGTGGTACATGATCCATGTACCCTGCGCAATGTTCTACGCTGCTCAGAATATCCCTACACATTGTTGACACGCATTCCTGGAGCACAAGTTACCCCACTCGCTGGTAATGACCAGTGCTGTGGCGCTGCAGGAACATATTTCCTGGATCAAACGGTGATGGCAAAAGCACTTCTAAATAATAAGATTACCGCGTTAAGCAACAACACACGTTATCTAGTTACTTCAAATATTGGTTGCAGGATGCATATTTCTAGTGCGTTGCGAAATACAATCCCGGAGATTAAAATACTACATCCAGTAACGCTATTGGCACGACAGATGAATATGCCATATTAACTGTATTTCTTATTTGGGAATTTTCATGCTGAGCATTGAAAAATTTATTATTGGTTTCGACAGTGCGCTACGTACGCTCTTAGCGCCTGCACAAACGATACGTATGGTTCCTGGGAATAATTTTCCTGAAACAAAACTTACTCATGCAGAAAAGAGCAAATCCGCGGCTCTGATGCGCATCAATCATACCGGAGAGATTTGTGCGCAAGCGCTGTATCAAGGACAAGCGCTCACTGCTCGGGATACTAAAGTACAACAAAGTTTAAATCAGGCCGCATGTGAGGAGACTGAGCATCTTGCCTGGACTGAGCGACGAATTGCAGAGCTAGGTGGGCGCAAGAGCCTATTGAATCCTCTATGGTATAGCGGGTCACTCGCCATTGGTGCAGCAGCAGGTATGCTCGGCGACAAATGGAACCTAGGTTTTCTTGCTGAAACAGAGCGACAGGTAGAGGCTCATCTAGCTGGACACTTACAGCGCTTACCACACCAAGACGAAAGAAGTCGAGCCATAGTTGCCCAAATGCAAATTGACGAGGGAGGCCATGCTACCTCCGCCATGTCTCATGGTGGCGTAGAATTGCCAGCGCCAGTCAAGCTAATTATGAAATTAGGATCGAAAGTAATGACTCAAACAACATATTGGATTTGACAAAAAATTCTATCCTTTCACTATCTCATAATCATGTGACATTTTTGCTGTTTTTCCAAGCATAATTGAGGCTGAGCAATATTTTTCTGCAGACAAACTGATTGCCCGTTCCACTTGGTGAGGCTTTATATTATTTCCAGTCAAGATGAAGTGATAATGGATGTGGGTAAACACCCTAGGGTCTTTCCTCGCACGCTCCGCTTCGATTTCCACCATGCAATCGCTAATTTCCTGACGACCTTTTTTCAAGATCAACACAACATCTAAAGCAATACAACCACCAGCTCCCATCAATACCATTTCCATTGGTCGCAACCCAAGATTCCTGCCGCCCACCTCAGGCGCACCATCCATCAGTACTGAATGGCCGCTTTCTGCTTCGCCCAGAAAACTAGCCCTATCTTTCCATTTAATGTTCATTTTCATGACAGTCCTTCGTTCGTGAATTTCAAGTATTATTTTATATTGAAAACTGAATTTCTTTTTCGTGAATAATAGTTTTAAGATTTATTAGGGGCCGGAATTAACCAATACCATAACATTCCAATAACTTCATGTATAAAAAGCCTACTTTTTAACAATGCTCTAGCTGAGGGAATAAACGCAAGTAGATTAGTCTTGTACCGCGTCGTATATGCGGTAGAAGCGGGTATAACTCTGAATCCAGCATTTTCAAATTCCCTAATTGCCCTTGGCATATGCCAAGCATGAGTAACCAATGCAATATGGGTAACCTTATCTTTTTTTAGGACAGCAAAACTTTTGTAGGCATTTTCGCGAGTATCATTTGAAGCATTCTCTACCCACCTTACCGGAACATGAAAATCATTCTCTAGTACCGACTTCATTTGCTCTGCTTCCGAAGAACCAATACCCAACGGATCACCCCCCGTAACTAGTAACGGCTTGCCTGTATTCCGATGTAAATATGCTCCATAACGAATACGCACTAATCCATACTGATTTACCGTATGGCTATCATATTCAGGGGCTTCGAAATAGGTGCCGCCACCTAGTACCACGATAGCTTGTACCTTGTTAATAGGAAGGCTAGACGTGGTTGGGTTTTCCAAAGTTTGTAGCGCAGAGTCTGCAATAAATGGGATAGACACTATATAAAACAGAGTAAGCGCAACACACGCTAAGAATTTACCTAATGCTGGACGACTCTTGAAAAGAAATACTCCCACTGTGCCTAAAACAATAAGACTCAATGGAGGCAACAAAAAAGCACTCACTAGATTTGTTAGGAACCAACCCATAATTCTATGTTGGATTTATTTAGAAATTAAAGTGGAACTTAATAACATAGCAAATAATGCTTTGCTCTAATTCTCGGTGTATAGAAAATAAAAAGCCGACACAATAACG
>SPBV01000108.1 GCA_004525885.1 Nitrosomonadales bacterium | reverse complement strand
TATTGAGCGCTACCCTCCTAAGGAGTAGGTCGCAAGTTCGATTCTTGCCCGGGGCGTCATTAAAACAACAGATTAAGTTTGGATCTAATCCTACTTTCCCTTTTGGGGTAACGCAGGGGTAGCTTTATACAAAGGATTTAGATAAGAAATACAGATGCAATCTTAATGGAAGAATCGTGTATTTATTTTTTAATAACTTGTTCTTGGGCAACATGATCTTGATAGGCCAAGAGCGCCACCTCTGTCAGAATGCCGAATTGCTATTATAACCATCATCATGAGAAGGCTAAGGCCGCGCTGCACATGCTTTAATCCTGATTGTTTCATTAATATTCCATCCCTATACAGACGTTCAATAATAACGAACTTGTTAATAATGTTTGGTTTGTTTAAATCTCATTATTGCGAGTTTACTTCATTTATTGTATCGGTTATTTTTACTCTAATCTTCTTAATGTCATTCTTTGCAGCATCAATATAATCCCGCATGCAATCCATGTAGATCCGCATCTGGGAATTATAATTATCTACTTTGATATTATACTTTTCTATTTCTACTCGTTCACTTAACGAGCCAGGGTCAACTGGTTTTGAAGGTGGGGGGGGGCAAGTATGAGAAGGATATCCTGATATACCTAAGTAAGATCCAGCAGTCTCTGTTGCAATTGTACTAGAAGATATAAAAAAGAAAACCAGTATAAATGCTAAGCTAATTAATGGAAATTTCATTTTTCCTCCTAATAACGAATATAAGGATTATAGCTAAAAATGTTTTCGTGAATGTCTTCATTGTGTCAAAAACAGTCTCGGATCATCGTGAGTATTGATAGGGATGATGTGTTAGACGCTGCTGGAGCACCATATCAACTCACCATATCAGAAACAGAGCAATGTACGCTGGAACATTGAAGAACCACGAAGTGGAGTGGCGATGTTGAAAAAAGGAATTTTATATTTACCTGGTGCCGAGTTATTAATACCAAAATAAATTATGAATATAAGATCCAGAAAAATAAATAAAGGTAATTAATAGTGCCAGAAATATTCTTTATTTAGCTGATTCAGCTTCAATGAATACTTTTTTTGCTATAGGAAAGTTTTCTTTTATTTCTTTCGTGATAATCTCGATTGTTTTTTCTATACTACCAACAGGTAGATAATCCTTGAAATCAATACTCATATTAACAAGAATAAATTCGGGGCCCATGTGAAGCGTCAGAATTTCATTTATTTTTTCTATTGAGTCCTGTTTTGAGGCAATTTTATGAATAGCATCGATGATGTCCGGGTCTGCACCTTCTCCAATTAAAAGACTTTTTGTTTCATAAGCCAGCCAAATAGCCGTAAAAGCAAGAATCAGTCCGATAATTACAGAGGCTATTCCATCCCATAAAGCATTCCGTGTAATTTGTGTTAATAGGATTCCTATAAATGCAATAAGTAACCCAAGCATGGCAGCTGAATCTTCAAACAGAACAACAAACATAGAGGGGTCTTTCCCGCGTTTGATAGCTTCGATATAACCAAATGATCCTTTAACTTTGTTAAATTCTATCAGAGCAAAATAAAGAGCACCTCCATCAAAAATTATGGCAAGCCCAAGTACAATATAATTCACGGTGGGATCATGTAGTGCAGAGGGATGAAGAATATGGTCAATACCTTCATAAATTGAAATCCCCGCACCAACAGCAAATATCAGGATGGCAACGACAAAACTCCAAAGATAAATCTCTTTTCCATGTCCAAATGGAAACTGTGGGCTGGCTGGTCGTGCAGCTTGTTTTAATCCGTAAAGGAGAAGAATCTGGTTTCCCGTATCTACGATAGAGTGAATCCCTTCAGATAACATAGCGGAGCTACCTGTAATACTTGCAGCAACAAACTTTGTAATGGAAATTAGAGTGTTTCCAATCAGAGCTGCGATGATAATTTTCTTTGATCCTGATGTCATGGAAAAATTTACCAAATATTTTTGGTTTTTCGTAAATAATTGAAGTTAACTATGATAATTTACGAACCTTGAATGTTGCTATTATGCCAATTTTGGTCTGGTTCAATTGTGGGCGCAGTATAGCTGATACATTTGTACTGGCGCGAATTATCTAGAGCGTACCGTAGCAATGGGACAGTTCATAATGCTTGCAATTTTCTCATAGCTTAACTCGCACAATTACATTAGATTTTGGGAGATAAATTCCTATTGACTGGAGAGGTTTCGTTTAGCAGTTACTACCGAATATTCGCTTGTGACACAAAGTGTACACTCTGAATGCGTCCTGACTAGTCAGTTACCAAGATTTGAAGTGTGGTGGTTGTAATAAAATGGTAATGTTACTAGGCTGATCCGATTAATCGGGAGTTTATTTTGGCTACCATACGTGCGAACACTGTTATCATTTTCTTGTTCTACATAGGTTTTGTATCGACCCTGTCTTTAGCTTCTCCAGTATACGCATTTTCTGAGCTTCCTCCGGTTCAAAGGGGCACCAATCTGGTTGATTGCAAGATCAGGCTTGAGAAGAAAGGTGGTGGCTGGTGTGAGATTCGTTTGTCAGGTAAGCATCCATCGATTTCTTCGGTCTGGCCGTCGAATATAGACGAAAGAACTCGTATGGGAAGTGGACCAAGCTCGATACTTGACGCCTGGAATGGAGCCGCCTTTGATGAAAAAAATCTTTTGCTTTATTTCATGGGCGGCGGCCATACCGATTATGGCGGCAATGAGGTATACGAATTTGATCTTAAAACTGGGCGCTGGAATCGGTTAACCGATCCTTCGCCACTTTCTTTTCTCTTCCAGATAGAAGAAGCGCCGGAAACAGCAAGCTATTGCTGGGCACCCGATATGCGTCGTGTTCCAGGATCTTCCCATACCTACGATGGTCTACAATTCAGCAAAAAAACAAAAACCATTTTCCTGGCATCAGCCGGGGCAGCGAATGGGTCTTGTTTTGATGACAAAGACGGGCAATTCAATGGAGACCAACGGGTTCTATTCGGCCGTGACAAGGGGGGTGGTATCTTCGAATTTAACCCTTCGCACCACGAGAAACGAAATGGTTTGGCGCCACTCACCTGGCGTCGCCTCTTGATACGCAAAAGTTTTAACCTGCAAGAGTTACATTATCCACGCTCCTTAGAGTTACCCGATGGAATGATGGTGGTCGGTAGCGAAGCAACACTCTATTCCTTTGATCCATCAAACGGGACTATAGGCGAACAACCTCTCTCCTCGATAGCAGATCATGGAGATGGGCTAGCTGAATTTCACCCGATGGGCCTAGTCATGTCGCTGCATGACGATACTTTGATTCTCAGCAATTTGGAAACTAAAAAAGTTTCTAAAAAGATTATAGCACCGCACAGGAGGCTTCATGGTAGCTCTCTTGCTGTTGACAATAGCGGTAGAGTCTTCTCATGGGACGGGAGGGAAAAGATCCTGGCGATCGACTTGAGTGCACCCGAGCAGAAATGGATCCTCTATGACTGGTCAGGTGCTGGCCCCCCATCAGGCGATAAAAACGTATATTCGAAATGGCAATACATTTCCGCGCACGATGTTTTCGTTGGGCTCTCGTATCATACTACAGGTGTCTGGGTTTATAAGCACCCTACAGCAATGCCTGGGGTGGAGCTTTCTAAAACCAATCTGGATAGCCTAATTAGAAAAGCTAAGCCAGGCTCAGTAGTGTTAGTCCCGCCTGGTTTCTATGGTCAGGGTCTTTATATAGATAAGTCCCTCACCGTGAAACTCAAGGATGTGCGGCTTTGGAGCGTTGCTGAGAGTAAAGGCATCATTAACGTCGATTGTGATGGTTGCAGGGTGGTGATCGAGGATTTCTACGGCGAGGGTCGCAAAGCCGGTTGTCTTAATGGAAACTGTGCCGGCATCAAAGTCGAGGGCAATAATTTTTACCTGACGGTCAGGCGCGCCCATATCGACAATACTGTGATGGGTATCATGACAGACAATCGCGGTGGCCAGCTGGTTGTCGAAGACAGTTTGATCGAGAACACGGGATTAAAAGACCGATCAGACGCCCTTGGACACGGTCTCTATGCTGGTAATATAGATTCTCTCATTTTACGCCGCTCAACTATTCGCAATGTAAATAGCTCGGGCCATACCTTGAAGAGTCGGGCACCGGAGACTATTCTAGAAAATGTTCGCTTACTGGGCGAGCAAAGCTCTCATAGTCGTTCTATCGACATGCCATGTGGTGGAACACTCCGTATAACAAATTCGATAATTCAACACGGTGTAAATAGCGAAAACAATGCCGTAATCTCTTTGGGAGCTGAATCTGAGAACTGCAGAATCAATCCTTCAAAAGTTTTCATTACTGAGAGCTGGATCGTAGTTGATCGTGCCAAGGACGCTGGTGGGAACAACACCCTATTTAACTTGTTCACGCCTGAAACTGTAATAGAACTTAAGAATAATCATATCGTTAATCTGGACAAATGGTCTAGTACTAAAACAAATAAGCGCGCAATCGCTGATTTCAATCTGCACAACAAGATCTGTCGAGACCGTGCTGCCTGCGGTCTCGCACAAGACCAATTACCCGTTCCTTAAACGGTTATTCACTTATTTTAAAAAAATTTCGTAACCATTAGTTTATCTTTGCCGTATCAACATTTGCTTTCAGTACACAGTAGATATTCGAGTTCAAGCGATATTCTTGATATCTCACCCCAATCATCTGCTACAGTAGGTAGTAACCAAAATTTACCTGTAATGAATCCCAACCGTGGCCAATAAAATTTTCACACCCGCAGATTTTTTAAAAACAAATAAACGTGCAATTTGCTAGAAAAGTTTGTAAATTCAGTATGTTGCGATGATAGAAGCGCTTGTTTTACTTTGGATCAGGTGTCTCTATATGACATTATCTGTGGATATGAGAGATGATAATTAGCAGAATTAATAAAACCCATAGTGTTTCAATTACAGATGAATGCCTTCATTGGACAATCCGGGAGCTCCTGGATTCTATTTCTAGAAAGGGAAAAGTACGTCAACATTAACAGGAAGTCTATATTCCAAGAATTGGTTAACTAGTAGTACGTTGAGCGGAATCTTAAATATCATAATCCATTTTAACGACTTCTCAGGCTATTTTCCGCTAGAAGTTCTACTATCATTTTGGGTAAAACGAACGGATAATCCAACACGATCAACTGTGATTTAATCCTTAAAACTAACAAGGTAGGGTATGGAATGTGATCATGTAAGAACGTTGGACCTTGTTCGTGATGGAAATTGGGACGAGGCTCATAAAGTGGTGCAACAATGTTCTGATAGGTTGTCCTGTCTTATTCATGCTTATTTACACCGGGTAGAAGGTAACATAAGTAATGCCCAGTACTGGTATAACTATATTGGCGTTGATATGCCAAGCAATAATCTTGAAGATGAGCTAAATCATTTATATACGATGGCCAGTGAACCAGAAAAGGATCATTAGTAGTTTGCTCAGGAATTTTATATTTAATATCAGCTTTCTGCCAAGAACGTTAATTTTAGTGCTCCTCAGTTAATAACGGAATACACTTTTATTATGGTAAGTCCGTGGATTGTGTCTTGTAGTATTTCTGCTTGTCTTTCACCTCTACCAAAAAGTTTGAGAGCTGGAGCCGACAGCAATCTGAGAAGGAATAACAATCACACCGATATTGCCAAGTAACATGTACAAAAATACAAGCCCGCGTAATCACCTCACTTAATCCACCGGGAGAGAAAGCTCCCGAAGCGGCATCCTTAAGATGTCAGGGTAATTTCAAGATACTGATATGAATCTAGAAATTAGTGTAATTTGGCCTGTTAAGCAGGATTAACATTGGCATCAATTATTTTGTGTATCAAGGTCGAATCCATAATAAAATAGGCGCGGTATGGTGCCACGTGGTATAACACTCAAACAAAGGTAGTCAAAAGTACGTACGATTGCCAAATTGATGACTAAAAGGCTGGTAGGAGATTTCAAGATCAGTTGCTGGCTGGAAGTATTTTCTGTGACATAAGTTTGTAGTGTAGAACATGATTGCAAGATCATGGAAGCATTCTAACGCTATATCCACTTTAATTTTTTTAGTGATTATACTATGAATGAAATTCTGCAATATCTGAAGAAACATGGTGAGAAGCTTGATATGGAAATTGCTACAGCTACAG
>SPBV01000190.1 GCA_004525885.1 Nitrosomonadales bacterium | reverse complement strand
CTTGTACAATTTCCTGCGGAGTCATTTGGGGCATAGATTCAATGTATTAGTAGAGAAACGTAATAAACTTAAGTTAAAAGGTGTGGTGAGTAGGGAAAATATAAGTAGGTTTGTCAAATCTTTATTTATTTAAAATTAGCTTAATAAGAAAACCTTTCTCCTATGTTTTTTGGTTTATAACTTGATTTACTTCCATACTATTCAAGGACTTCAATGCTGTGGTTTTGGTTGGTATAAATACATATATCTCCGGCAATAGAGAGCGATTTTTTAACAATTTCCAGAGCCGTTAGATTGGTATTTTCAAGAAGAGCGCGGGCAGCAGAGTGAGCATATGAACCACCGCTGCCAATAGCAGCGAGCCCCAGTTCAGGTTCGATTACATCGCCCGCCCCAGTAATGATAAGCGTAGCTTCTCTGTCGGCCACAATGAGCATTGCTTCGAGGCGACGCAAAATACGGTCGGTACGCCAATCTTTGGCTAGCTCTACTGCAGAGCGCATTAGGTGACCCTGATGTTTTTCTAGCTTGCCTTCAAAACGTTCGAATAATGTAAAGGCATCGGCGGTACCGCCGGCAAACCCGGCAAGGATTTTCTCATGATGGAGTCTGCGAACTTTGCGGGCACTAGCTTTGGCTACTACAGCGCCTAGAGTTACCTGACCGTCACCGCCAAGCGCAACTTGTGAGCCTCGTCGTGCCGAGAGTATGGTGGTGCCATGAAGTTGTTGCATTGAATTGACTTGGGTTTGAGTAAACATTGAATTATAACGCGAATTTGTTAAGAGAAGTGGTTCCCCTAGTTTCAGTCCTTCTTCTTTGCTCGTGGGTGAGTGGCATCGTAAACTTTTGTTAAATGCTGAAAATCAAGGTGAGTATAAATTTGTGTGGTGCTGATGCTAGCGTGTCCTAGCATTTCTTGTACTGCTCGTAAGTCGGCACTAGATTGTAGTAAGTGTGAAGCGAATGAATGCCTCAGTACATGGGGGTGGACATTGAGACTGATACCTTGCTGTAGAGCACGTATTTTTAGACGTTGACTAACTGACCGTGAGCTGACGCCCTTACCGTTTCGCGAGAGAAACAGCGCGCTCTCTCCAGGCTTGAGTAACGTTTCACGTTGTTTCATCCATTCTCGTAGCGCTTGAATAGCTTGGCTGCCAATTGGTACGACACGAGTTTTGTCTCCTTTTCCGTGAATGAGCACTGTGCTATCGGAAAAATCCAAATTTTCAGGTTTAAGGTTAATCAGCTCAGTTAACCGCAGACCTGAAGAATAGAACAGTTCAAACATCGCTTTGTCCCGTAATGTCATTAAATTATTAGCTGGAAATTCCAAGAGTTTTGCTGCTTCATCAGGTGAAAGCACATGGGGTAGGGTTTTTGGAGATTTAGGTGCGCGTAGGCCAGCGCAAGGGTTGTGAGTGTAACCATGATCCCGCGCCAGGTAATTATAGAGACCGCGCCATGCTGATAGCATTCTCGCTAGACTTCTTCCAGAAAGTCCTTTGCTATGAAGTTGAGCCACAAAACGACGAATGTGATGGATTCTTAGTTGGTTAAGCGGTGTTTCTACAGCAAGCTTTAATAAAGCAGCAATATCACGCGAGTAACTTTCACAAGTCAGAGGTGATAACCTTCGTTCATTAGCAAGATGAAAGATATAGTCAGCGGCAAGCGAGGACGGGGCATTACTAGGTTTCATGTTCGCCTTTAATTCTAAACCCTCATTATACCTCTTTATCATCACTTTCAATTTGACTATACCGAGATATAGTAGTACTTACGAGATCTCCGAGTCGCTTCAAATATAACGTTCCCATTTCGGGGTAAAACCGCTGTGATTCTTCGCTCCCTAGAACCAACAAACCAATAGTTTGTTTGGTTCGCAAGGGGATCATTGAAAACGAGCGCAAGTGGGCTGCACTTTCTCCAAACCAACCCTTAATTTCGTCGGTTAGCTGAGGTCCGCAATATGGATGGAGCAAGTTGTTAATGCTGGCATGAATATCAGCATTAGTGGTGATAAATTTTGACATTTCTATACCGTCGCATTTTACGTTCCAGAGTCGTAGTTCCACATGAGGCACAGAAAAGTTATCACGCAGAATAGAATTAAGCCCGCACAGAAAATCATTCAGATGAGTAAAAGCGAGTAGTGCGATAGCCAAACGGTGCATTTTCTCGCTAATAACATCGTTTTCTTCACCAAATTTAATTAATTCTCGTAATTTATCCTGCAGGATATGGTTTTTATCCCGTAAAGTGACAATTTGCCGCTCGCTGATAGGAATAGCTCTGCCACCGTGAGGATGCGAAACATAAATATCGGCTAACACGTCGGCATATTCATCGAAAAATTGCGGATGTTGTTTTAGGTATTGGGCCACCTCTTCTGAGCCGAATTTCATATTTTCCCCTTGGTTCAATTTTATAATTCTATTTCCCCGTTGAATATAGAAATAGCGGGCCCTGTCATCCAGACCGGGTGATTCTTGCCCTCCCAGCGAACGGTCAAGCTACCACCAGTAGTGCTTACCTTGACTGTTGAGCTCAGTAATCCCCTAGTGATTCCTGCTACTACAGCAGCACAAGCACCAGTGCCGCAAGAGAGGGTCTCACCCGTACCGCGCTCATATACCCGAAGATTGATATGGTTGCGATTTACTACTTGCATGTATCCTGCATTCACATGCTGGGGAAAGCGTGGGTGGCCCTCTATCTGGGCGCCCTCAACTAATATCGGTACATGATGTATACTTTCAACAACTTGTACTGCATGTGGATTGCCCATTGAAAGGATGCTGAACTCTATTTGCTTATCGTCAATATCTAGAGAATATGTCAGCATACGCTTTTCAGCGATAAAGGGAATTTCTTGTGGTTCAAATTTCGGGGCGCCCATGTTAACAGTGACTTCGCCATTACTTTCCAACTTAGGAATAATAAGCCCGCCAAGCGTTTCCACACGAATCTCTTTTTTTTGAGTCATTCCTTGGTCGTATACATAGCGTACAAAACAGCGCGCGCCATTGCCACATTGTTCTGCCTCGCTACCATCAGAATTAAAAATACGGTATCGAAAATCAGCATTACCTTTGGCTTTTTCTACTAGCAGAATCTGGTCACAGCCTACACCAAGGTGACGATTGGCGAGTAAACGCAATTGCTCTGGACTGAGCTGTACAGATTGATTCACGCAATCAATGAGGACAAAGTCATTACCTAAACCATGCATTTTGGTGAACTTATATTTCATTGGTTATACTCAGTATCATCAAGAAAGTTACCAGCCAATTTTTCAAAATGGATTGAACCATAATCACTGCACGCCAGCACACTTTAGTTAAGGTAGCTCTCATTGCAACTTCTATAGACGGGCATAATCTGGTACACTGTGAGTTAATTATAAGATTATAACTAACTTAACAAGCCACTAAAAATAATATGAGCGAATATCTATTTACTTCTGAATCTGTGTCCGAAGGCCATCCAGACAAAGTGTCAGATCAAATTTCCGATGCGGTCTTAGATGCAATTTTAACTCAGGACATCAACGCGCGGGTAGCCTGCGAAACGCTATGTAGTACCGGGCTAGTTGTTATGTCAGGAGAAATTACTACTAATGCTTCGGTCGACTACAACATAATTGCTCGCGAAACTATCAAGCGAATTGGCTACACTAGTTCAGATATTGGTTTTGATTCCAATACTTGCGCGGTACTAACTGCATTCAATAAACAGTCACCCGACATAGCTCAAGGGGTCGACCGTACCAAAGAACAGGAATTGGACCAAGGTGCAGGTGACCAGGGGTTAATGTTTGGCTATGCTTGCGATGAGACTCCACAATTAATGCCAATGCCGATTTACTACGCTCATCGACTGATGGAGCGACAAGCAGAACTGAGAAAAAGCGGACATCTAATATGG
>SPBV01000228.1 GCA_004525885.1 Nitrosomonadales bacterium | reverse complement strand
GCTTCGTACCCTGTCCAATCTGCCGGATGGGCGCCCCAATAGTCTGGTGTTTCGCCCGTACACGCTAAAGGGGTGCCCTGGGCGCTAACATTGCCAGATACAAACCCAGAGGGCGATTTACAACCAAGATTTGCCAGTACTGGGCGGCTAGCGAGGGTAAGAATAACCCCTGATGCCGCCAAACCAGACTTAGTAAAACGTCTTCGTGATGGGTCAATAGACTTTGTTTTGCCTTCAATACACTCAGATAATTGTTTATCGTTCATTATATAGTTGCTTTGATTTTTTCCAATGGTTAAGTTATGTTCCCTGAGCCGCTACACTTAGTAGTAAATAGTAAATATGTATGCAATAAATATTGTGCATACAAGAGTAATGCTATTGAGTGTAAAAATCTGTGTGAAAAATCACAAATACCACATATCCAACAGATTTTTTAATCAGATATATTGTTACGGCATACTAAGCAATTTCTATACCAAAATAATTATTTCGTTATTATACAGATGGATGCATATAAGTCATGAGCTTATAATAGGTCGTATGTAAAGAAACTCGACAGATTTGGATAAATATTTTCTGATTTTGTTTGTTTGAATTTCATTATAGATTTTTGGCTAGATAAAGATCAAATTCCTAGATCTTTCCAGATTTCATCTATTCGAGCTTGCACCGTTGGATCCATCACAATCGGTGTTCCCCATGTACGAGAAGTTTCTCCGGACCACTTGTTAGTTGCATCTAGGCCCATTTTCCCACCTAGTCCTGATACAGGGCTGGCAAAATCGAGATAGTCTATGGGTGTGTTCTCTACGATTAAGGTGTCACGCACTGGATCAACGCGGGTAGTAATCGCCCAGATAACCTCCTTCCAGTCACGGATATTCACATCATCATCGGTGACAATAATAAATTTTGTGTACATGAACTGACGCAAGAAGCTCCACACACCGAACATCACGCGCTTGGCATGACCCGCGTACTGTTTTTTCATGCTTACTACTGCCATTCGGTAGGAGCAGCCCTCAGGCGGCAAGTAAAAGTCAGTGATCTCTGGGAACTGTTTTTGTAGTAGGGGTACGAATACCTCGTTTAACGCTACGCCTAGAACTGCTGGCTCATCTGGTGGCTTACCAGTGTAAGTGGAGTGATAAATTGGATTATGTCGCATGGTAATGCGATCAATTGTAAATACTGGAAACGTTTCTTGCTCATTGTAATATCCAGTGTGATCTCCGAACGGTCCCTCAAGGGCTGTTTCATCGGGGTAAATGAACCCTTCCAGTACAAATTCTGCGCTAGCGGGAACCTGTAAATCATTGCCTAGACATTTTATGATCTCTGTTTTTGTGCCACGTAGCAATCCAGCAAACTGGTATTCACTCAAGCTATCTGGTACCGGTGTCACTGCACCGAGTATGGTTGCGGGATCGGCTCCCAAAGCTACTGCCAGCGGATATGGTTGCCCAGGGCTTGCAAGACAAAAATCGCGGAAATCTAGCGCACCGCCACGATGGGCTAGCCAGCGAATAATGAGCTTATTCGGAGCGATTACCTGCTGGCGGTAAATACCTAGATTCTGCCGTGTCTTATTCGGACCCTTGGTGACAGTCAATCCCCAGGTAATCAGTGGACCTATATCCCCCGGCCAGCATGTCTGGATAGGCAATTTGCAAAGATCCACGTCTTTGCCTTCCCAAATTATGTCTTGACACGGCGCGCTTGTAAGTACTTTTGGCGCCATGTTAAGAACCTGTTTAAGTACTGGCAGTTTGTCCCACGCATCTTTCAAGCCTTTGGGCGGATCTGGTTCCTTTAGATAAGCTAGGAGCTTACCAACCTCGCGAAGAGCTTCAACTGATTCTTGCCCCATACCCATCGCCACACGTTTAGGTGTACCGAACAAATTTCCCAACACAGGAATGTTGTGTCCTTTGGGGTTCTCAAACAAAACGGCAGGACCTCCAGTCTTTAACAGTCGGTCACAAATTTCGGTCATTTCCAAGTATGGGTCGATCACAGTCGTAATGCGTTTTAATTCGCCCTTACTTTCCAGTTGTGCGAGAAATTCTCGTAAATCTTTATATTTCATTGCGTGAGATTTAAAAGGTTGTATTTATGAAGTAATCGAGCGCAATGCCGGTAAACACCGTTGCACCCACCCAATTATTATGAAGAAAAGCTTTGAAACAGCGAGCTGGCTCTCGATTGCGAATCAGGTAATATTGGTACATTATAAGGCCAAACACAACGCCAAGACCGAGATAATAAAAAACCCCAAGTTTTTGGAGTTGCCCCACACCAACCATAATACCTATAAAAATTATATGGCACAGCATAATTCCAGCTACATCGAAGCGTCCAAAAGTAATGGCGGAGGTCTTGATGCCAATTTTGATATCATCAATTTTATCCACCATTGCATACTCAGTATCGTAAGCAATTACCCAGAACAGGTTTGCTGTCATTAGTAGCCATACAATTATCGGTAATTCATTTGTTTGGGCGGCAAACGCCATCGGAATACCGAAACTAAAAGCAATACCGAGATACGCCTGAGGAATCACAAAAAATCGCTTGGTAAACGGATAACTCGCAGCAAGAAACAACGCACATACCGACAATGCGATAGTAAGACGGTTTAGATTGAGAATTAGGAGGAATGCACAGAAACTTAGCCCTGCTGCTAGAAGTAGAGCTTCTTTGGTGCTCACTACCCCGATTGCGAGCGGGCGCCATTTGGTGCGCTCAACATATGGATCGATGTTTTTGTCTGCATAGTCATTTATCACACAACCAGCAGAGCGCATAAGAATTGTACCTAGCACGAATATCCATACGATGGCCCAGTTAGGCATACCACCTGCCGCAATCCACAAACCCCATAGTGTCGGCCATAGAAGCAGCAGAATACCAATAGGTTTATCAAGACGCATAAGCTTTTCGTAATGCTCGAGGCGTTTTGAAATAATCACTAAACTAAGTCCAAAATTGCGGGAAGGAATACCTCGGTAACCATTATGGGCTGTCCATGGAGGGTGAATAAGGAACGACGCGCCCACAGACTAATAGGCGCCACCTGTAAGCTTTGACAGGCCCGATGAAATAGTGGATGGCCTAAGTTCAGCTTTTTGAATCGCAGGGGTGTGCGCTTGATAACTGGGTTGGTAAACAGCATCGTACCTAGCGACTTGTTGCCGAGGTTACTCAGCCCATACCATGCTCCGCGTAGGCTTTTTCTTGCCACAACAGAATGAGCAAATACTACAGGTGTTTTGCCGCAGTATAAATAGACCTCACGGACATGTGCTAATTCT
>SPBV01000226.1 GCA_004525885.1 Nitrosomonadales bacterium | reverse complement strand
GTTTGAGAAAGTGCCACTACTTTACGGCTCTGGTGTAATTCCCAATCGATTTGAAGAATTCAAGGCAGGTATCAAGCAATTAGTGATCCAAGAATTCTTCACACGTGAGCATATCGAGCGTTTTTTCAAGCATAATGAGGATGCATCCGCAGCAACTATAAGTAATAAAATAGATTTTGATCGGGTATTTGAAGGATTGACCGAGGCCATCGATGAATCTCCCATGGGAGTCATGCTGGGAATGCTTGGTGGGAAAGAGGCGCTTCAACCTCTAAAAGAACCGGTGACTAAGAAGCTTAAAGAATTAATTGCAGAGTTGGCATCTGCAAAGCACGAAGATGGTGGCGGGAAAGATTTTACATTATCGCTTGTGAAGCAAGTTGAAAACATCATTGATAGCCGCTTGCAAGAATTAACCCCGGAGAAAGTCAAAGAGATTATTCAGAACATAATCCGCAAACATCTAGGTTGGTTAGTCGTATGGGGTGGAGTATTCGGCGGCATCATAGGGTTGGGAGTGAGCATTGTTGAGTATTTGAATTAAGAAAGGAGAAAAATGTGAAGCCAGTAAACAAACATTCGTTAGGGATAACTGAAAAATATACTAAATAGTCGTGATTGACTACTTGTATGGTAAAAATCTGTCCGCATTGATCATAAGAAGCGGCGGGAATCGAATAATAGCCTGCAGCCATTACCGCAAGCCATTCTATATTTTTCTATTTTCAATGTACCAACAAATGTACCAACAAGTGCATTGCGTTTGAAGCTTTTGCATTGTGATTTATTGCCATCATTCTTGCTGGTTATTTATCTGTATGTATCCAATAACTAATCATATTAGATAAGAAAGTTTCTAGTCTGTGGCTTACTTACCCCCTAAGGGGTAGGTCGCAAGTTCGATTCTTGCCCAGGGCGCCATTAAATAAAGGGGTTAGCCAATACACTAATCCTCTTTTCTTCTCCGTTGCTACTATATTGCTACTTTATGCTGCAATTAGTGGACATTAAACGTTATGGGGGGTGGGGGCTATTAAGCGGCAGGCAGGGTGTTGATTAGGGTACCCATCGTTGTAGTAGCATGCATGCATCTTTTCTAACAAGGAGAGTAGTTGGGGTACACCTAGACTTGGATTAAGCAACTCCCTATCAATGTAGTTACCCACCAGTTTCCCCCTATAACTAGCGTTCAATTAGAAAATGAGATCGAATATTTTTTAAACATGTTAGAAGTTTTCTATATTCTTATATTTAAGATAAGGTAAGGCACATGAAAAATATAATCGTCATATTAGCTATAACTGTATATTTTACCTTGAGCCAGGCTTTTGCAGAAGTGGGAAAGCTTGGTGAACCAAATAATGTATCGCGTGTCATTGCAGTGGAAATGACCTTTAACAGATTTAATCCTTCAGAAATAAACGTGAAGCGTGGCGAGACAATAAAATTTATTCTTAAAAATATCAGCAAGAAGAAACATGAGTTTATGATTGATACAATGGATAACCTAAAAAAACATGCAGAGATGATGCGTAAATATCCTGACATGGAACACACCGAGTCTAATATGGTAACTGTTGCTTCAGGAAAAACTGGAGAATTGATATGGCAATTTACTGAGGTTGGAACAATCGATTTCGCTTGCCCGATGCATGGCCATTCCAAGGGAATGCGGGGCAAAATTATAGTAACGGACAATTGAAAAATCCAAATTCACATGTAACTAAGTAAAAATACAATTCCTATGATCGAGCGTCCGCTTCTGGCACAAAGCAGACGTTCAATTCTATGAAAAAACGGCGACTAAAACCGCATTAGGACCAATTAATATCCTACCAATCATAAGCTTATCTACACATGCATATAAAGCCAACACGGATGGCGGCTGACAGTTCCTGTCGGCATCCATAGACTGTCGCCATGTTCAAAAGTACTGTTCCGGTAGGTTAGGAGGAAGACCAGCACTATGCCTAGGTAAAGCCGCCATTCGTCTTGATGCTAAGGTAGTGCACGTCAAAGTACTACCAAATGTCTCTCCTTAAAGATTTTTAGAAACGGAAGTTATATTGCACATAGAAAAGGTCTGGATTAACGCCTGGTCTTGTTGCCTTCATAAAATCTCCAGCCCATAATTTTGAATAGCCAACCAGAACATCCTGATGCCGGTCAACGTGAATATTGAAACGTAAATCAATTTCATCACCTACATGGCTTCCAGCCGCGCCGGTTGGATCCCGAAGGGTGGCTGCCCCTCCCGCGTTGTACAAGAAGTCTGTTTTGCTTGCCAAGTAAAATCTATGGTATTGAGTAAGGAACGTAAGCCAGCGCTGTGGATGAAAACTAAACTGGGCGTTAAAGTCGTGGATATTTTGCCGTCCTACCCGGTCCATCCAGCCCATGTAATAATTTCCAAAGGGAAATAGATGGTTAAATGTATTGCGAGTGCCGCCAGAGCCTAGATTATCATCCCCAGAAGCGTAGTCGTAGCGCAACCAAAACTGGGGATTAAGTGGCAACGGGATACGATACCCAGCACCCGCGGCAATTGCACCTGCAGAAATATCCTGATTGGAATACTTGCCAAACTGGTACATGCCTTCCAATTCATACATGAAGCGTTGGTAAGTCCCAACGTAGCGGCTACCTATGGTGTGAATTGCAGAGTTCCCCAGCACGCCACCTTGACCCATATACATTCCTCGATCATCCAGTAAGCTCAGAAAATAGAGGTCAAAAGCATCTCCTTTCTTTGGTTTATAGGTTCCCCATAAACCAACAAAGTCCTGTTTCTTTTGCCATTGATCAAATTCCTGTGCTTCTGTCACCATCGGGCGAACCCAAAAGGTGTCCAAATTAAATTTTGGTGTTTGCCAAAAAGCTTTGACACCCTGGAAGGTGCGTCGGGTATTGACCCAATCTAGCGAAGAAATTAGTCTTTGGGAGCCGTAGGTCAATTCTTGCCTACCAACACGGACGTATGCCTTGCCACCTTGAGCTTCAGCTAGTTTTACATCCATAAATAAATTAAGCATATCTGTGTGGTTTCGATCAATACCAAGTGGCGCTAGTTCTTGGCCCCACTGGCGAGCATCTAAGAATTCAGCAAAAAGCCGAACCTTATCTTGGTACCAGATATCAGCGTGAAATCGGGTACGTGCCAAATGAAAAGAGTTGTTCCTTCCTGCAGCATTAAGCCTGCTGTCTGTTTCATTCATATAGCGATACCAGAACTGGCCACCAAAAGATAATAGGATGTCATTTCCTATGTGGATTCGCTTCAGGGGATCAAAGAGATCTGTTTCATGATCTGGATTGTCCAGGTAACTAAAATCTATATCAAATGCAGGAGTGGTTTGCAGGGCAAACGG
>SPBV01000213.1 GCA_004525885.1 Nitrosomonadales bacterium | reverse complement strand
GTTTCATTACCAAGAATTTCTTCGCCCTTCTTGATGGCACCAATACGCCGGATGTCGAGACGAACTGATGCGTAAAATTTCAGTGCATTCCCGCCAGTAGTCGTTTCTGGGCTACCAAACATAACGCCAATTTTCATACGAATCTGGTTGATGAAAATTACCATTGTGTTAGTGCGTTTGATATTAGCGGTAAGCTTTCGCAGTGCCTGCGACATCAATCTGGCCTGTAAACCCATTTGGGGTTCCCCCATTTCTCCTTCAATTTCTGCGCGTGGCGTTAAAGCTGCAACCGAATCGATAACTACTACATCGACCGATCCTGAACGCACAAGCATATCAGCAATTTCTAGCGCCTGTTCGCCATTGTCGGGCTGAGAAATGAGCAATTCCTGAACATTGATACCAATTTTTTTTGCATACTGTGGATCTAAGGCATGTTCCGCGTCAATAAATGCTGCCGTGCCACCCATTTTTTGCACTTCTGCAATAACTTGCAACGTGAGCGTGGTCTTGCCAGACGATTCTGGTCCGTAGATCTCTACTACTCTGCCACGTGGCAAACCACCCACACCTAATGCAATATCAAGCCCTAAGGAGCCCGTGGAAATTACTTCGATATCTTTGATAATATCGTTGGCACCAAGACGCATGATCGAACCTTTACCAAACTGTTTTTCAATCTGTGAAAGAGCTGCGGCCAACGCTTTGCTTCTATTCTCATCCATGAATTTATCCTTTTAGAATTTCGTAGAATTATCTCACATGTAAATCAACGCAGAAAGACAACAAAAACTAAAGACATTGATTCAGGCCACGAAAGATCTCGTATCGCGCAGCAGCGTTATTATCCCTTGCAAAGCTACTGCGACCGACTGCTGCCTTATTGCCTCACGGTCCCCACTAAAATGTCTGGTTTCACTCCGCAGATGGTTATCTTTTATCTCCCAAGCAAAACATACCATGCCCACCGGCTTTTTCTCTGTCCCGCCTCCGGGGCCAGCAATGCCAGTGATGGAAACTGCGACCTGTGCGCTGCTCCGGGAAACTGCGCCATGTGCCATTTCTCGTGCTACCTGCTCAGAGACCTCGCCGTGTTTTTTTATTGTTTTGCTGCTTACACCTAACATTTCTTGCTTAGAAATAGTGGAATATGTAATGAAACCCCGCTCGTACCAATCAGAACTACCTGCAATTGAAGTAATCACGTGCCCTAACCAGCCCCCTGTACATGACTCAGCACTGACCAGCATCAATCCGTGCTGGGCGAACGCTAAACCAGCTTGCTTAGCAAGATGCCTAAGCGTCTGGTCATTCATAGCATTTATGATTCCACCCAAATTTATGTCTCTCTACAATAATACATATGCGTTCCACGCCTCCAAACCAAATACCTTCCACACCGCCAAACAAAGCAAGGTATAAAAGGCTGCCAGCATATCATCAAACATTACTCCAAACCCACCACGTAATTTCTTATCGTAATACCGGATGGGCTGTGGCTTGAATATGTCAAATAAACGAAATAACAAAAAAGCAAATGCCTGCCAAACCAGGTTATCTGGTGTAAAAAACAACACAAGCAAAAATGCAACAATTTCATCCCATACCATTCCACCATGATCATGAATACCAAGAACTTTACCGGTTAAACTACAAGCCCAAATACCCGCGATGAACATCAAATCAATGAGCAAAAGAAATTGAATTGGATCCAGATTTTGATTAATGAGCCAGAACAAAGGAAACGCAACAAGCGTCCCTACAGTACCCGGAGCCACTGGACTTAACCCGGCACCCCCACCAAACGCAAGGAAGAAAGCAGGGTGTTGCAACACAAACTTCTTACTTGGGTTCGGGTAGGTGGGCGCGACATTCATCATCGGCGTTGTGTCAAGCCGCTGCTCGGGTGTTATTTGAGTATCAGGTGGCACGGAAGTGGTCATAGCCTGTTGTTTCCAACGTTATTGCGTTTCCTGTCGTATCTAGCACTACCAAACCTTCCCCCGTATCAATTCTACCGATGCGAGTTAAAGAGATTCCCGTTTCCTGAGAAAGTGCTTTAATTTTACCGCGTTTCGCCTTTGGCGCAGTAAAGCAAAGCTCATAATCATCCCCACCTGCCAGCAAGCAATTAATTGCCTGCGATTGAGGAAGATATTTTTCCAAAACCGCTGAGCAATTTATCTCTTTCATTTCGATAATAGCTGCAACTTTGGAACACTCCAAAATATGTCCCAAATCTGCTAACAACCCATCTGAAATATCAATAGCGCTATGGACAAGACCAATCAATCGTTGCCCCAACTCAACCCGCGCAACAGGAAGATTTAATGCGGTCAAACATTTAGCGAGTTCGCTGGGCTCAAGCTTTATGTGTTGCTGCTCGTGAAGAATCGCTAGTGCAGCATCTCCCAGTTGGCCTGATATCCAAATGTCGTCTCCCCGTTTAGCTCCGCTGCGACGCAAAGCTTTTCCTTTCGCTATTTCACCAATAATTTGCACACAAATAGTAAGGGGGCCGCGTGTAATATCTCCGCCAATGAGTGCTACCTGATGTGAACGCGCAAGCTCAAAAAAACCATTAGCAAATGCCTCCAGCCATTTTTTATTGGTCCTTACTACGGTCTCTGGTAACGCAAGTGCCAAAGTAGCCCAACGTGGATTCGCGCCCATTGCCGCCATATCGGAAAGATTCACAGCAAGAGCTTTATGTCCTAGCTTGAAAGGATCGGCGCCAGCAGAGAAATGTTGCCCAGATACCAGCATGTCGGTGGAGATTGCTAGCTCCATGCCCGTTTCTGGTCTAATCAGCGCCGCATCGTCTCCTACCCCCAGCACCACATTGGGGGGATCTGAGCGCGTAAAAAGACGGATAATCTCTGATTCGGAGAGCATTGTTGCTACCTGTAAAGAATTAGCTGCCCTGTTTATATGTCTGATGTGCCTAATTTATCTATTAAACATGGTGGCGCTTTTGTCGGCACTATTTGCATTAGCCTTTGTATCATTCTTGGTATATCTTATTTTAAATTTAGGTCTTTGCTCAGACCTGCAGCGCGACTTCCTCTGCACGCAGCTGCGTGGCTAACTTATCCAACACACCATTTACATACTTGTGTCCGTCTGTCCCACCATAAATTTTAGCTAACACCACCGCCTCATTGATAATTACCCTATAAGGTATTTCCGGATGGCTAGCAAGTTCGTAGGTACTTAGTAGTAAAACTGAAAATTCTACAGGGCTAAGCTCTTTAATGGGCCGATCTAGATAAGGTTGAATATGCTTCTCCAATTCTGTTAAATTTGTTAGTGTCCCCTGTATCAAATCAGAAAAATATTCTTCATCCGTCTTAAGGAATTCCCTCGTCTCATGTAGTTGCTTTTCGATAGCCTGAACAGTTCCCCCCGCCACAAACCATTGATAAAGTCCTTGTAAAGCTAATTCGCGTGAACGCCGACGCCGGCCCTTCCGGTCCGGTTTTGGCTCTAATTTGGCTTTTGTCTTGGCCCCAGATATCTTCTGCGTCATTGAACGACTTCGTCGAGATTTCTCAGCACATGGACCATTTCTATCGCCGCTCGTGCAGCTTCGGCTCCCTTCTGGCT
>SPBV01000216.1 GCA_004525885.1 Nitrosomonadales bacterium | reverse complement strand
GCTATATTTCATGGGCTAGACATTCTGGGATTTATCTCAGCTTTTCTGCGCGCAGAAAAAGCTTTCTTGGAAACCAATACGATTCTCAATTTTACTCATCTATTAACAGCACTGGGGTTTGCCTTTGAGCACTGGGGTTTGCCTTTGTTGCTAAACAGGGCATGGGCGCCTCGACTCATCTAATGCGAGTTTTTGGTTCAACCCACATATTAATCAGCACAATCGGATTTATAGGAATAAACATACAGGCAGGTGGATGCTCATATGCCATCTATACGAACTTTTTAAATTATTTACAATTTGGTTTGGGAATTTTTCTTTACATTTCTGGTTCGATTTTAAAGAGTCGCCAAAACTTGATAATCGCATAGTACATTCTGCATTGATATAGATTAGGTCAGATTTGTACCTTATTCTCTGTTTAATCTCCTTTATCTTGGGGACACCGATAGTAACGCCTGCCGACTAATAGCAAACAAGAGTGGCAATAAATCACATTTCTAAAACCCTAAACAAGGTAATTTTGTTGGTATCTTTGTTGGTATCTTTTAACCAAACAAAAGCTTATACATTAAAAACAAATAATTTTTAAAGAAGCTTAGAGTATAAATTGTACCCTGTGAAATAATGCCAAGGCATCAGAATGAGCAATCACCTAAATGTGATTCAGTCGTAACGCTTTTGTCGCAGCCAAAAAATAAAAAGAGCTATCACTTAGTTCTACTTTCCACAGGCCAGTCTCCAATAAACCATACCAACGCTTTCAGGTAAGACTGGTAGCCATTTAACAGACTCGTCATAGATAGTTTTTCCAACTACTTCGCCTCTGCCCATATTTTCTGAAAGCAGGATTTCATAAATGGGTTGTTCTTTTTTTTCTTTGCAGTCGTATCTCCATTGCCCTCTAATTGACATATACGGCTTTCTAGCATTTGTTCGGATTGTCTTATAGTCATACAGAACCCACATTTCTACCTTATTGTCGGACTTGGTAATGGTTGTGGTGTCAGCGTAGGCGGTAAGTCCAACACGGTTGCTAGTGTCAACCTCAACCCACTTTGCCATCGCGTTACTATTCGCAACAAATAGTATTAAGGTTACCAATAACTTTCTCATTACACTTGCTCCAATTTTTCAATTTTTATTGACGCAATTTCGGCACACTAATTTAAATTAACGTTACCTGACGAACATGACTGGTCTCAAAGCCTCTGATTAGCACGAGGATTCATGACACATGGAAAGAAAACCCAAACTTTGCTACCAGACAATTCGCAACGCAACCTTAATAAGATCGACCTAAAAAAGACAATCGAAGCTGTAAGCTATTTTATTGATTGTAAGTGACTCATAGTCTCCTGGGCAAAGGTTCAAATCGTTCCAGACTCATTAAAAATACTTTCCAACCCAAGTACCAAGACCTTTCATGATCATTTCGACAGCTACAGTTCCAACATACAGCGCTGAAATACGTCCGGTAATCTCGATATATCTATTAACAAGTGGCTCACTACGTGGAAGAACAAAATCGTGTAATAATTTTAATAATATTACTACTAGGATGGCCAAGGCTACTGCTACAAAAATAACAACAATAGCTTCAGGTTGATCGAGACGTTTACCAATAACCAGGCTGGCACTAATTGTTCCTGGCCCGATAAGCACGGGCATAGCAACAGCCCCAACCGAGTATCCTGATTTACTCTTTAGTAAGGTCAGGCTCATCGGACCACGGAAGACAAACTGGAGACCTATGATAAGCATGATTACACCCCCGAATATCTGGAATGATGCAAATTCTGCCTGTACGATATCTCCGAAAATTGCGTCTCCTAAAATGGCAAAGCAACTATAGACAACGCTTGCAACTAGTCCGGCATAAATTACTATCTTAGCAAACTGTCCTATCGCCAGCTCTTTGACCATTTCAATAAGATAAACAAGGGTCAGAAAAGGATTAAGAAGAGTAAATAAGAGTATTGCAGACTTAAAATATTCACTCATGTTTTTAGACAGACTATTAAATATGAACGTGGAATTATGTCATAGTTGACAAGTCAAATTTGTATTTCTGCTGTGATTCTATTCATAAAACTAAAATAATTAAATAATTTAATTTAAAAAAACATTTTTTCCTTGAATTCTCTCTAAAAGACAGCAGTTGGCAACCAGCTGCGTAGTATTAATGAAATATGCTCATGTATTCTGCCTCATATTTCCATGAGATTATGCGTGATGAGCTTTACTGAGAAAAATAAATGAAACGTGTGTTTCTGTTTCTTGCTATTAATTTAGCAATTGTGCTCGTGTTATCAGTTAGCATACGGTTACTCGGGATGGAGCCGTATCTTAACGCCCAAGGGCCAGACCTAAGTGCTCTTTTAATTTTTACAAGCGTGTTCAGTTTTGGAGGTGCGTTCATTTCACTCGCACCACTCAAAGTGGATAGCAAAAAATTGGTAGGTGCAGTTGTCATTGTTAATCCACGCACAACTTCTGAGCAATGCTTAGGTAGTACCTATGGCACATCAATCGAAAGTTGCAAAGATCGGCATGCCAGAAATTGCGATCTGGAATTTTCCTGAAGTTAATGCTTTTACAACAGGGATGAACAAAAATAAAGCGTTGATCGCGGCATTACACAGGCAACAAGCATAATGGACATTACATACTTTAAAAATCGGAGCCAGAAATGAAACGAGTCGTGCTTACCTTATTATTAGCAACTACCCTCTTATGCGAAACGGCATACGCAGAATGGAAATAATATGTAGCAATAAAAGACAGCCCAATTACGATCCCGAAAGGATAATCGGTTTACCAGAAGGTAGTGTGGGTGTCTGGGAAAAAAGCACGTACGACAACACAATAATAAAAAGTATAAGCAAAGAGGAGAAAAGTAGATTTAAAAATTACTCATATACTATAGCTAAACATATCTTTGATTGTACATCAGAGCAATTCATCACTTCGTCAGAGTTCGCCTACTCTACCGAAGACAAAGTCTTATTATCACGCTATAACGACCTATCAAGCCTACAATATCTCGATGTCGCTCCAAAGTCCATTCAGGATCGTTTAATGAGTATCGTATGTAAGAAAAGATAATCTAAGAACATATATATTGGCTCCCCGAGTAGGATTCGAGCCTACGACCTGCGGATTGATAGAACTATTCCCTTCTTTCCGCATACTAGGTAGCAGCTCTCCACCTCGAATTCCCCCCCCGCGCGGGGAAATTTATCTATTGCGATATCTATTTCCTCTAATGCTTCAGACACATGTTATCAATCCAAACTCTACGTAACTTTTAATATTCTTTACCTGATGATATCAACCAAGTATTTAAATATGTATTTAGTAATGCCGTGAGTTTTTGCTATTTGCTCTAAAGTGTGATTTTTTAAGATGCGTTCTCTAGCGCCTTCCAGAATGAGATTCTTTCGGTCTAATGCGATCAAAGTCATTGATTTTATACATATATACATAGATGTGATTATAGCACAAATATGCTATCAGCTATTTGCAAACCACAACTCATAGTCTAATATTATAT
>SPBV01000179.1 GCA_004525885.1 Nitrosomonadales bacterium | reverse complement strand
CGCAACAATGGCCACTTCTTCTTTGGCTAGCCTGTTCATTAGGCTAGATTTCCCTACATTGGGCTGGCCCACCAAAACTACGTGAACCCCTTCGCGAAGTAAACTACCCTGTCGAGCAGCAACAATTATGCGCTCAAGTTCCGCTCGAATATTTTCAAGTTTGTTAAAAACGTCGGCGTGCTGGAGGAGACCGGTTTCTTCCTCAGGAAAATCTAATGTCGCCTCTATAAGCATGCGCAAATCGATGATCGCTTGTGTTAGAGCATGAATAGCAGCGGAAAATTCACCTTGCAATGAGCGCATAGCACAGCGTACGGCTTCGCCGGTGCTGGCGTCTATAATGTCCGCCACACTTTCAGCCTGAGCAAGGTCAAGCTTATTATTAAGGAAGGCTCGCAATGTAAACTCTCCTGGTTGTGCCAGCCGAGCGCCTACGGAGAGACAACGAGAGAGCAGCATGTTCATTACAGCTGGCCCACCGTGGCCCTGCAGTTCTAATACATCTTCGCCGGTATAGGAATGAGGAGAGGGATAAAAAATAGCAATGCCCTGATCTATGGTCAGGCCATCATCGCCCTTAAAATTACTTAGACTAGCGTGTCGCTTCTTTGGAAAGTATCCTAAAATTTCTTTAATTATTTGTTGCAGGTCTTTGCCGGAAACACGTACTACGCCAACCCCGCCTCGTCCTGGCGGAGTAGCAATTGCGGCAATAATGTCAGCATTTACCATGGGGGAAAATTGAGCTAAGGCTCACTTATATACGTCGCTTCCTTCCCTCGGTTTATTTTTTCTTGATTGCTGGAACAGTGGTAGAGGGAGCATACATGCGCGTAATTTGCCATTGCTGGGCAATAGAAAGAGAGTTATTAACTAAAGAGTACAGCACAAGTCCGGCGGGGAAAAAGAAGAAAAACACACTAAAGACTAAGGGCATAATCTGCATTACCTTCTGCTGGATCGGGTCAGTTGCTGCTGGATTCAGCTTGGTTTGAATAAACATAGAAACCCCCATCATAACCGGTAACACATAGTAGGGATCGGGGCTGGATAGGTCCTGTATCCAAAGCGCAAACGGCGCATAACGTAATTCAACGCTGGCAAGCAATACCCAATAAAGTGATATAAACACAGGGATTTGAACCAATATGGGCAAACAACCCCCCATGGGATTAATTTTTTCAGCTTTATAAAACTCCATCATTGCTTGGTTCATGCGCTGCTTATCTTTTCCGTGTTGTTCGCGCAATCGCTGCAATTTGGGAGTAACTGCCTTTAGTTTTGCCATTGAACGATAGCCGGCTGCAGACAATGGAAAGAAGAATAACTTAACCAACATTGTCAAAAGGATAATTGAGACCCCCCAGTTACCAGTCCAAGAATGAAACATGGATAACAACCAAAACAGCGGCGCGCCAATAATGGTAAGCCAACCATAATCAACGACCAAATCAAGGCCTGGCGCTAACTCAGCAAGCTTACTTTGTTCCTGTGGACCCACATAAAACGGGACATCAACGCTAGCTGTTTCGCCTGGTTGGATCGCACCTACTGGCACAATTACACCGGCGGTATATTGATTCTCTCCCAGTCGCTTGGCATAGTACTCGCGCAAAGTTTTATCCTTGGGCAGCCAAGCAGTAAGAAAATAATGTTCTTGCATGGCAATCCAACCATTGTCGGCATTCTTGGGATAAGTAGCTGTTCCATCATCTATGTCGGAAAACTTTACCTTCAGGAATTTCTCTTCCTCGGTATAAACCGTTGCGCCAGTATATTGTGGAACCATAAACATCGAGGCTTCTACGGGAGCGCTAGCACGCAACACCTGAAAATAAGAAAAAGGCTGAATTACGCTGCTTCCCTGATTGTTAATCTCAAATCTAACATCAATAAGATAGCTGCCACGATGAAAAGTATAAATCTTGGTTGCCTTGATTCCTGCAACCTCGGGAGCAGACAGTCGTATTTCTACTGTATCTTCACCTACAACTAAATTATATGATTTGGAGTCGGCCGTATAGCGAGTTTTGTGGCTAGGAAGACCCTCTCCTATTAGGCCAGATTGAGCAACATTAACGCGTGCAAACACGTTTTGTAACAAAGCAAATGGCTTGCTTTTATCTTCCCTAGACGGGTGATGCAATAATTCGAGATGGCGCAGATCTCCGCCAGCGGTGTCGATTTCTGCAACAACCATGTCTGTTTTAACTAGAATTTTTTCGCCTGACTCTAGTTTGTTGGAAACAACTGTGGAAACAGCCCCTCCTTCCGAACTAGACCCCTTAGTTGGCTGGGCAGAGATAAGTTTTTCTCCCGGCACCGGCGTTCCGCCGCCCTGAAGTTGAGCGTTAGCTTCGCTTTTCGCGCCCTGCGTCGCAAAGTTGGCGGGAGCGGCGGCGTGTTGCCCCCCTTCCTGTCCCCCCATATTATTACTGGGAGATTGTGGTAATTGCTCCTTCTTCCATTCTTCCCACAAGAACAATGCCGACGTGAAAAAAATCATGACAAGAACAAGTTTTTTAATGTCCATCTAGATTTGTTATTTGTTTTTACAATAAATGTTGATAACCATACTACATATAATTTCAATACATCATACAACTAAGGAACCGGATCATGCCCGCCGCTGACCCACGGATTGCAACGAAGAAGCCTCCACACACTCAAAATTGTTCCTCGCAATAGCCCATGCTTAACAAGCGCTTCGCGAGCATAATGCGAGCAAGAGGGGCTAAACCTACACGATGGCCCAAAAAATGGGCTCAGGCAATATTGGTAAAGCTTGATCAGGCCAACAATTATCCGCAACATCTTTGTAATTTAATTATTAGCGCCTTTCCTTCATCCTTCAACCGAGATGAATCCGCTCTAGCAACAGGGCGCCGTAAACGAACCACAAAATCCAATCCCGCCAAATCTTGTTGTTTCTCTCTAAATAATGCTCGCAATACTCGTTTTGCTCGATTGCGTTTAACAGCAAGTCGCTCAATTTTACCAGCAACAATCAGCCCTAATCTTGAGTAGATAAGATCGTTCGGTTTTGCGAATATTTGAAGAAATTCGCTGCTTTCAGAGCATCTGAACTGAATGACTGAGGAAAATTCTTTGGCGTTGTGCAACCTGTGACTTTTTGGCAACAAGCAAATAATTCAATTCCTCAAGAGTTAGCTTTCTTAGAGCTGGATAAATCTTATACCGCTAAACGAGTGCGCCCTTTAGCGCGGCGTGCCCTAATAACGGCAGCTCCACCACTAGTTTTCATGCGAGTCCGAAAACCATGGGTTCGTTTTCTCTTTATGACTGATGGTTGATAAGTCCTCTTCATTTATTTTCCTTCCTCTCGCCTTTTAGCTTCAAGCCCAGGTAATCAAGCTCGGTCATAAACCCTACTCTCTAATTGTTCAGATAAATAAACCCTGCATTACAACACTTTACAGGGGACAATGTCAACTTATATTAGCATGCTGTTTTTAATTACATCAACAGACGCATTTCTTTTCTTTTTATTTTGATAGCAAAACAAATAATAGGCTGGCTAGTTTATTTTGCTGTGCCTCGAACATCATCACCGTATACTATTAATTAGTCCAAAGATACTTTTTTAAAGCTATTGATCTAATTTGACAATTTGGCGGTTCTCTTTTTCTTTTCTAGAACGATTCAATCCTGTGGATAAGTCAACTGAAAAAGGCTAGAATAGATAATCCTGTTCACCGCTTTTGGCGTTCCTTATTTCTGAACGAATCTCTCAAGATCATGGCAACAATAGATAACTTTTGGCTTTTATGTCTAGAATATTTCAAGAAAGAGTTAAGCCCCCAACAATTCAACACTTGGATTAAGCCGCTACAATTTAGTTTATCCAGCGTACAAAGTGAGCTCATACTTGTTGCACCAAACCGATTTGTGTTGCAATGGGTCAAGGATAATTTTTTGACATGTATTGAACAAAGGGCACAAAATCATTACTCCAGAAAAATCCTATTCCAACTAAAGATTGATGAAAATACAATAGACACAACAGT
>SPBV01000056.1 GCA_004525885.1 Nitrosomonadales bacterium | reverse complement strand
CGAGTGGCAAAGTTTCTACCACTTCACTGTGGGCGGCCCGGTTGAGGACGGTCGGCTCACTACCTTGCCTGCGTACAATTTTGAGGAAGAACAATAAGCATTTAAAATGGCAAAAAGATAAAGTTTTAACTGGGGCAGATCCAGAATTCCTTAAGAACTTTCTTGAAGGTAGTGAATATGGTAAAAACTATTAAGCGATCATTTTATCCTTCATAGAAAATTGGTTAAATTACTCAAAAAATTACTCAATTTAATAGAACAAGTGGTATTAAAGGAAGAGGTTGGTACTAGATTGATAAGGGGTGGGTAAATTCCAAATTATGGGCGCAGCTTTTCATATCGGTTCTTTCTCCATATGCCAATGCTACCACCGGTGTAACAATTTTTCTGTGGCTTCTTATCAACGAAACAGATATGTTCTTGATAGATGGGCCAGCATGGGTGCCAATAATTCAGCTCAGTTATCTGATTTTGCAAGTTCCTCAAGAGGATGTTTTTACAATCTGTAAGTAGAAATATATATTCACTCACAGATAGTTTGCTTTCTTATTTAAGTAACGGAAGCCTGTTTAGCATCTCTTCACAATAATCCCACTCATCCAATGTCTCTCTCCACTCTAATGGAATCGCATTTACGCCTTTGTATGCACCAAGAACCATACCGATAGCAATTCCCCTTGAAGCATTGTCCCCACCGACCATCGTATTTGCTTGTAGTGCTTTTTTTAGTCCATCTTCCTCATTTTCATATTTTAGTATGAAGTAGACAGCTCCAGGAAGAGTTCCCTCAGTAGGACTTGCTTTGCCTACTTTTATCGGTTCTGAGCGACCTACGTCCCATAATCTTGCCATGCTTGTAATTGCAAGGTCATCAGCAAACTTCTCCTGAGAAAGTGCCGAGTTTTCATCAGTAGCTTCTTTTACTTTTGCAATTGCCTGAGCAACTTTATCATGAAAAAAACCTTCCATTTCTAAAGCAGCAGACTCAACTGCATTAGATGGAGTCTCTCCGTTAATTACACGGTGGGTGACACGAGCGAAAAACTCGCCGCCACCTAGCGCATGAACATCTTTATGTGTAAACATACTTTTTCTTGCAACATCTACTACTTCATCTTCTGTGTCGTAATATGCATGTGCTGCTGCATGACGTATTGCCATCGCGTTAGAAATCCCACCAAGACGTTCAACAGGTACACCCTGTCTTACTTGTCCGTAAGTCTCTTTAGTCATAGTACATATCCAAGAACCCCAGCCGTTTTCAAGACGATTCATCCAGTGAGGAATCATGTTTGTTACATTAAAAGGTCTTGGGATATCTGAAATAGATGCCAAATACTCTAAAACCAAGATGTTGTAGTCTCCATAATCAGTTGTCCCACCTGCCTTTTTACCTGGATGGTAGTTACGCTCTCCCCAGCCAATGCCATGTGTTTGACCACCCATCATCTCTCCTGGTGACATGTATTTTTCTATAGGTTTATTGCCGTAAGCTTCATATATTTTTTTAGCGTCATATTCATAATGACTTCCAAGACAAAGTGCATCAGCGACTATAGCACCAAAAAAAGTACCTTTTATTCTTTCTTCTTTTGAAATATTACTCATAATTTATCCTATTGTTTTCGTCAATTGTATCTGTGTGAATATTTTATTTTCCCAATTAATTTGAACTGCATATTTGAACTACCCCAAATTTCAGTAGCGGAGAATTAGTCTAAATCAAATCATCTTGGAATATCTCCTTCGGCACTGTCTAAGCTAGATCCTGTATTTGGCGAGGCTATAGACGATCGCTTTCACTTGGTATGCGATCAACTTGCACAGCAAGCTGAATACTGTATGTACTAGCTAAATATGAACGTCCGCTTTTGGCACAAAGGAGACATTCGTATTTGTTTAAGTGCTTTATTGAGTCGCCCGGCGAAAGAGTAAACTCAGTGTCGACTGAGCTACCACTCCTAGATTCTCACCTGATGGTATTTAACTGTTACAAGCGTATACTAAATAGACAGCTATCAGAACAAAAGAGGTGAGCTTGTGGCTACAAATCAGAAACGCATCAGAAAGATATTTGTATTGATTTTAGCAGTGATTATTTTTGGTATTATTGTATTCTATGGAAATGCATTCTATGTAAATCCATCGGAACGATCTTCTTTTATATGTCGAGAGGGAGATGGTACAGTTCACCCGGAAGAATCTCTTTTAGGTTGTGGTTGGTTTTTTGATTCAAAACACTGCGCTAGTGGGTCATACGTAGAAAATACCTGCACTAAACTTAAGGATTAATGTTTCCGATGTAAAGCACACCAATTTATTACTTGAAACACCCAGCATTGAATAAATACAGTTACAAACTGGTTACATTTCACAGATAAGAAAAAAGGCTATGGTAATTATCCATAACCTTTTGTTTTGTTTGGTGGGTCTGGCTGGACTCGAACCAGCGACCAAGGGATTATGAGTCCCCTGCTCTAACCAACTGAGCTACAGACCCGATCTGAGAACAAGAACTAAATAATTTTTGAAGTCTAATTAATCCTCAGTATCTAGAAGACTACGCAGACGCTCAGAACGAGACGGATGACGTAGCTTACGAAGCGCCTTTGCCTCTATTTGACGCATACGCTCACGAGTTACATCAAACTGTTTGCCAACCTCTTCCAACGTATGGTCAGTATTCATTTCAATGCCAAAACGCATGCGTAGCACTTTTGCTTCACGTGGAGTCAATGAGTCTAGTATAGCCTTGGTAACATCCCTTAGACTGGTATAAACTGCGGCGTCTATAGGTGCCATAGTGGAAGCATCCTCTATGAAATCACCGAGATGAGAATCTTCATCATCGCCGATGGGTGTTTCCATAGAAATTGGTTCTTTAGAAATCTTAAGAATTTTACGAATCTTTTCCTCAGGTATCTCCATTTTCTGTGCTAGAAGCGCGGGCTCCGGTTCCTGTCCAGTTTCCTGCAAAATTTGGCGCGAGATACGGTTCATTTTGTTGATGGTCTCAATCATGTGAACTGGAATACGAATAGTACGTGCCTGATCAGCAATGGAACGGGTAATAGCCTGACGGATCCACCATGTAGCATACGTAGAAAACTTGTAACCACGTCGATACTCAAATTTATCCACTGCTTTCATAAGCCCAATGTTTCCTTCCTGAATTAGATCCAGAAATTGCAACCCACGATTAGTATATTTTTTAGCGATGGAAATAACTAAACGCAAATTTGCTTCAGTCATTTCGCGCTTAGCACGGCGCGCCTTAGCTTCTCCAGTAGACATCCTGCGGTTGATCTCTTTCAACTCTTTAACCGGAATTCCAACATGCTTTTGTAACGCCAATAAATTCTGCTGTTGCTCAATAATATCCGGTTGATAACGTTCCAGATCTTGGCTATATGGTTTGTACGCCGCAATTTCCTGTGCTACCCAGCTGAGATTACTCTCATTACCAGGGAATACCTTAATGAAGTGATTACGTGGCATTCCTGCTTTGACTACACTCAACTCCATAATTTTGCGCTCATATCTACGAACTTCTTCCACCATTCCGCGTTGTACATTGCAAAGCCGCTCTACCATTTTGGCTGAGAAACGAATAGCCATGAGTTCGGCCGATATATGTTCCTGTATTTCCCTGTATGCCCTACTAGATGACCCTTTTTTCTTAATTACATTCTGCATTTCGGTATACGCTTTATAAATAACAGAAAAGCGCTCCAATGCAGCTATTTTTAATTTAAGTAAGCTTGCGCTTGCTATTACGGCACTATCTTCATCTTCATCATCCTCATCTCCGGCATCTAGTTCCTCTTCCAATGATTCATCAGAAATCTCCTCACCAACAATTTCATGAGCATTAGGATCAAGCAATCCGTCAACCAACTCATCAATGCGCATCTCATCTTGCGCCACTTTGTTAGCCAAATCTAGGATTTCTGCTATAGTAGTCGGACAAGCAGAAATTGCCTGGATCATGTGCTTTAATCCATCTTCAATACGCTTAGCAATTTCTATT
Source organism: Nitrosomonadales bacterium (assembly GCA_004525885.1). Lineage (GTDB taxonomy): Bacteria > Pseudomonadota > Gammaproteobacteria > Burkholderiales > Nitrosomonadaceae > BJGV01. Next base: position 6,017 of record SPBV01000056.1, on the reverse strand, counting down.
TCACCCTCGCGCGTAAGTAACTCTACCGATCCCATTTCACGCATATACATACGCACTGGATCTGTGGTGCGACCAAACTCTGAGTCAACGGTTGAAAGTGCTGCCTCTGCTTCTTCCACAACGTCCTCATCAGCCACCGCCGAAGTGGATTCAGATAGCAGTAGCGTTTCCGCATCTGGAACCTCATCACAGACAGTGATGCCCATGTCATTAATCATACTGATGATGCTTTCTATCTGCTCCGCGTCCTGCATATCATCTGGCAGGTGATCATTAATCTCAGCATAGGTTAAATAACCCCGCTCCTTACCTTGGATGACCAAACTCTTAATGCGCTTACGCCGAACCTCAAGACTTGCATGATCAAGAGGAGCCTTTTCAGCCTCCTTAGCTTGTAACCTTGCTGCCTTTAATTTCATTTTCCTGGTAACCGATTTTAACTCCTTAGCCGCCATCACCGCCTTTGCAATCTTAGCAACCTGAACAGATATTTTAGTCGGTGATTTTTTAACTGCCACACCCTTGCTTATTGTTATCTTCACTACTTTTATTAATTTTTTTTCAAGCGCTTCTGTAGATTTCTTAGTGACTGTTCCTGTCGACTTCTTAGCAATCGATCTTGTTGGTTCCTTGGTAACTGCAAGGGCTTTCTCTGACTTATTTGTAATTTTCTTTGCTGTCTTTCCCCCACCTACAACACCTTGGGAATGTTTTTTAACCACTGCTTTTAATGAAGCCCTAGAAATATCTTTTACTTCTTTTTTTGTCTTTGCTTTGATTCCTGTAGCACGAGACTTCACGGGTGTTGCCGATGAGATCCCACTTTTAATCTTTGCTCCTGTCTTTACTCTAGCTAGATTTCTAGTTTGCGTATTTGCTTTTGCCATTTTAATTTCCAAATATTATGGATAATTGAACCCAAAACTCATTATTGTATCAAAATTCAGCCGAGCTTACTCGACCTGTCACCCTAAGAGCACCGCTAATCGTTGTAATTCTTGTTTTTCATCAGAAGTAAGCTCACTTAAAGACTTATTTTGCAGTTCCGTCATGCGCTTTTTACGTTGCATTTCCCGCAACCTTACCAACGCCCCATCAAATTCAGCTTCAAGATCCATGGTATTATCCCAAGAAAGCGTTGCGCTCTCGGCCTTTTCCAGTAATTCACGATGCGGACTATTGTAGAAATATGTCATGGCAGATGGGATTACGTTACTCTCTGTAACATGGGGATGAGTGTCAATAAATTCAATCAATGCTATTAGTGCAGACATTTCCTCTGTATTTTCTCCATGTTCTGAGAGTAATTCTCTATCCAGCTTCGAAACGTGCCCTGGATTATGTAAAAGCACTTGCGTTAACCAACGGTATGGTGAGATGGGATCTGGCCTCGATATTTTGCGACGAGATAAGGACAATGAAACACGCCTGATTTGCAATAAGCTCTCCAGTTCGTCCTGATTGACGCCACTAAGCTCAGTCAGACGCTTTAGTAGCATCAATGAAAGTATAGGCGCGATTACTTTTGCTAGTAGCGGCTTTGCATCCTGTACTAATCTGGCACGACCTTCACTAGTTTGCAGATTAATGCCTTCTGACAGCCTCTGGAACAGAAAAATGGATAGCGGCAAAGCTTGGTTAATTAATCCCTCGAAAGCATCCTTACCAAACTTACGAACGTAGCTGTCAGGATCTTCTCCCTCGGGCAGGAATAAAAAACAAAGATTCTTGCCGTCCACAAACTGCGCTAAGCTGTTTTCTAATGCGCGCCATGCCGCCTTCCTACCCGCATCATCTCCATCAAAACAAAACACCACATTGTCAGTCTGACGCAAAAGTTTTTGCACGTGATGCGGTGTTGTTGCAGTTCCCAATGTAGCGACAACATACTCTATGCCATATTGTGAGAGCACCACTACATCCATATATCCTTCCACCACTATCACTTTCTCTGCGTCCCGGATCGCCCTGCGCGCTGTAAACAAATTATAAAGCTCGCGACCCTTTTCAAATAAAGGTGTCTCTGGAGAATTTAAATACTTGGGCTCATTATTTTCCAATACTCGCCCTCCAAATCCCACGATCTTTCCCTTCTGGTTCAGGATCGGAAACATTATACGATCACGAAAACGGTCATAACGTTTACTTTCTCCGCTCTCACTCACCACCCCAATTTTGAGAAGTATCGGTGACTGATAATCAGGAAATATCTCAGCCAAATTTTGCCATCCAGGGGGAGAATAGCCAATTGCAAAACGAGCAGCAGTCTTTCCCGTCAAACCACGCTTCTTTAGATAAGCAATGCCTCTCTTAGAACACTTGAGTTGTTCTCTATAAAATCGTGTGACGACACTCATCACTTCGAACAAATCCTGGAGAGAATTTTCTTTATCTTCTCCGCCACTCTTAAAGTTAATCATTCCGGGGTATACATCTTTCTTTTGAACAGGAACTTGCATTCCAACGCTAGAAGCAAGATCATTTAATGCTTCGATGAAATCCATGCCAACGTATTCCATCATGAAACTGACAGCACTGCCGTGCGCACCACAACCAAAGCAATGATAAAACTGCTTAGTTGGGCTCACAGTAAATGAAGGAGTTTTCTCGCCGTGAAACGGACAGCATGCGATATAATTTGTACCAGCTTTCTTGAGTGGTACCTGTCGCTCGATGACATCGACGATATCTACACGATTGAGTAGACCCTGAATGAACGATTGTGGAATCATTTACCGGGAAGAACGACAATAATTTTCAAACAAAGCGCAGATTAAATGCGATTAACTCTATGTAATACATATGGTATTATACAAATACAGTACGCAAGGGTATACTACCAGAAATAATTAGTACAACGACCGACATAACCACATAAATATTCAAATTCAATAACTAAGTTCAGTTAGAAAGCTTTGTCTTTACTAATTTAACCACTTTACCCATATCAACCCTTCCAGCAAGCCTAGGCTTAAGTGCTGCGATTACCTTTCCCATCTCTTGCTGCCTTTTAGCTCCGATAGAAGCAATTATTTCATCTACTACACACTCAACTTCGGAATCGCTAAATGCCTGGGGCATATAAGCTTGCAAGACACTAATTTCATATCTCTCAACATTAGCCAAATCCTCGCGTTTCGCAGCCACATACTGAGTAATCGAATCCTTACGCTGCTTGATCATTTTTTCTATCACTACAACTACCGCAACATCATCTATTTCGGTACGGTCATCTATCTCACGCTGCTTGATAGCCGCCAGCAATAAGCGAATAGTATCTCGTCGCTTAGTGTCCCCCGAGCGCATTGCAGCCTTCATGTGTTCAGTGATTTCCTGTCTCAGACGTGTACCAGATTCCATCTATATTTTATTTACTATAAAAACTCTTGAAATGTGATAATTAATATGAGTAAAAATTGGTTTCACTACTACTTTGAAAGAGAAGTGTAACTACACCAGATGTATCGGTTCTAATATCACTATTCATTTCATACAATTCACTAATATAGTTTCGGTGGAAGCAACTGACTCCGTAAACGCTTATAAGTTCGCTTAACCGCAGCGGCAAGTTTACGCTTCCGCTCAGCGGTAGGCTTTTCATAAAACTCCCGAGCACGCAGCTCAGTAAGCAACCCTGTTTTTTCTATGGTGCGCTTGAAACGACGCATGGCAACTTCAAACGGTTCATTTTCCTTAACTTTAATGATAGTCATGAAAGCGCGATCCCTTTATTTAAAATATACTTATATGTAAAAATTGTAACGTGTATAAAAGGTTATAGTATATAGTAGTCTGATACTTTTTTGTGAAAGGGTATTTCTACCTTTAATTCTGTGTTTGTTCTTGGCATCGAAACTTCTTGCGATGATACTGGTATCGCGATCTACCACACTAAGAGAGGCCTGTTGAGTCACTCACTATATTCACAAACAGCAATGCATAGTGAATATGGTGGCGTTGTACCTGAACTTGCGTCACGCGACCATATCCGGCGGGTATTACCCCTTGTCAAACAAACGTTAAAAGCAGCAAAGCTTGGCCTTAATGACCTCAATGCCATTGCCTACACTCAAGGGCCAGGACTAGCGGGAGCGCTCCTTGTAGGTTCGAGTTTCGCTGTAGCACTTAGCTTTGCACTAAAAATTCCAGCGTTAGGGGTTCACCACCTTGAGGGACACCTCCTCTCTCCATTGTTGTCCACTACTGCCCCAGTATTTCCCTTTGTTGCACTGCTGGTTTCTGGTGGTCATACCCAATTAATGGAGGTACGTGGCATTGGACAATATAAATTGCTAGGCGAAACCGTAGATGATGCAGCGGGAGAAGCTTTCGATAAGACAGCGAAATTGCTAGGACTTGGCTATCCAGGTGGACCTGCGCTATCAAAACTTGCCGACGAATTTTCTAAATCTGGCAGGGCAAACAACTTTAAACTCCCTCGTCCAATGCTCCACAGTAACGATTTAAATTTTAGCTTCAGCGGCCTGAAAACTGCTGCACTGTCACTAGCAAATAAACATGAAATTACTCGAGAGGTCCAGACAGAAATTGCCTTTGCTTTTCAGGAAGCAGTGGTAGAAGTACTAACAAAAAAATCCCTGGCAGCACTAACACAAACTGGTTTTACCCAGCTTGTGGTTGCGGGTGGTGTTGGTGCAAACCGTCAATTGAGAGAAAATCTTTCTAAGTATGCAGAAAAAATGGGTATTACTGTTTTTTACCCTAGTCTTGAGTTTTGTACGGATAATGGCGCCATGATTGCACTCGCTGGAGCGATGCGATTACAGAAATCAATGGGTGGAATCCCATCATTGACAAATAGTTTCACAGTAAGAGCGCGGTGGGATTTAGAGACACAAGAGATACCTCCTAATGAGTAGCTAGGATGTATCACTCCTGCCAATCCACGTTTTTTTGCCTGTAATTAGGTTAGCAATATTTACCTTGTGCCGCCAAATAATCAGTGGCGACATGATAGAAATTACTAGGGTACTTACTTCAGGACCCAAAAATATCCATGCATAAACCGGTGCAAAAATTACTGCCACGGAAGACTCTCCCTTCCATGGAAAACCCTTATGAGCGTTCAGGCTTAAGATCGCCGGCAAATTTTTTAGGAACCTAAATAAAATCCTCTTTTTTGCCGCCTTCGAACCTGACTTTAATTTTTTGTTCCTTAATATCGGGCGTTTTCTCGATAGCTTTGACTGTACCGATTATACCGCCATCTTTTTTCTTGCTACCACCTTGCAATGGTCTTTCGTCGCTTTAACCCATTTCCTCACACACCCCAAGATTTTCTTATATTTAAATTCTAGCCCTATATGATAAAAACACACAGACTCTGAGAAATGACAACAACACACTGAAATAATAACAAATTACAACAATAGTTAACAAAAACATAGAACCATGAACGATTTTGATCAGAAAAATGACCTGATTTTATATTCTTTCCGCCGCTGCCCTTACGCAATGCGCGGCCGCATGAGTTTATACATAGCTGGACTTGCTGTTGAACTGCGGGAAATCGAATTAAAAAACAAGCCTGTTGAAATGCTTGATGTTTCACCAAAAGGCACTGTGCCTGTATTGGTTCTGCCGGATGGCACGATAATTGACGAAAGTCTCGATATCATGGAATGGGCATTAGGCCAGAATGATCCGGACCGCTGGCTTGATGCTGATAAAGCTGAAATGAAATTTCTGATAGACCGGAATGACAATAAATTTAAACAGGCTTTGGACCGTTATAAATATCCAGGCCGTTATCCAAATGAAGATTGCACAGGGGCGCGCGAAGCCTGCGCACAAATATTAAAAGATTTGAATGACAGGCTGGGAAAACATCAGCAGATTTTGAGCGATAATATTGCAATGGTAGATATTGCTCTGTTTCCTTTTGTCCGCCAGTGCGCTTTCGTTGACAAAGACTGGTTCGATAACTTGCCTGTCCCACGTTTACAGCAATGGCTACAGGAACATCTTGAAAGTGCCCTATTCAGAGCCATTATGGT
>SPBV01000220.1 GCA_004525885.1 Nitrosomonadales bacterium | reverse complement strand
ACTGAATTTCGAGGTAAGAATATGGTTCAGCAGCATCAACTAGTTTATCGAGCGCTAGGGGAAAAAATGGAGCACGAGATTCATGCGCTGTCTATGAAAACGCTGACACCAGAACAGTGGAAAGAAAGTAACCAAAGCTAGTGTTTTTAACCCAAGCACATTATTTATGTAGAATCTGTTAGAAGTATAGTTAATTAAAAGTGTAATAACGTGCAAGCAACATAGTCTCTAAGTTAATTGAGAATCATAAATTATGTAGGGTTTGTATTACTTGAAAAGAAAATAAATAGCCCTATATTAATTACTAGAAAACTGGAATGAATATTTCCAGTACAGTTAGTAAGAATTAATTTATATGGAGGCTATTATGGCTATTACTCGTTATGAACCATGGAACTGGCTAAATCAATTACAGAGTGAACTAGAACGCGCCCCTATATGGGGCTCCAGTGAGGGGTCTGTGGCCACGGCAGCATGGGCACCGGCTGTAGACATCAAGGAGGAGAAGGATAGATTTGTTCTGCATGCGGATCTTCCGGGGGTCCAGCCTGAGGAAACAGATGTGAGCATGGAAGATGGGGTCCTTACCATCAAGGGCGAGAAGAAATCTGAAGCAGTAACCGAAAGAGAGGGATATAAACGGGTTGAGCGTACGTATGGTTCTTTCCATCGTCGTTTTAGTTTGCCCGATACGGCAAATGCAGATGAGATAGTAGCAAAATCTAAAAATGGGGTATTAGAGATTATTATTCCAAAGCGGCAGGCTGTCCAGCCAAAGAAAATTACTGTTACATCTGTTGAATAAATAAAATAAAGGAAACTAAAAACGGAGCCCTTGGCTCCGTTTTTTATGATTACTAGATTACTACTTATACGACTGGTTTAATTACCATTCGCATTTTTTGCAGTGCTTTAACTTCGATTTGGCGTACACGTTCAGCAGATACCCCCAACTCTTCAGAGAGTTTATGAAGTGTTACAGCAGCACCTTCTCCCTGCAGCCAGCGGGCTTCAATAATTCGGCGGCTACGCGCATCTAAGTTGGCCAATGCTTGCCCCAGGCCTTTTTTACTCAGTTGGTTATTTTGTTTGGCTTCCAATACCTGCGAAGGATCAACGCCATCAGTAAGATAAGCAATAGGAGCGTAACTGTAGGTTTCATCATTGTCTTGGGACAGAGGCTCAATCGAAATGTCGCGCCCACTAAAGCGTGTTTCCATTTCCACCACTTCTTCAGTCTTGACACTCAATTGTTTTGCAACGGCATTAACCTCTCCCGGGTTCATGGTGTCCAGATTCTGTTTCATGCTTCGCAGATTAAAGAATAGTTTACGTTGCGCTTTTGTAGCTGCAATTTTTACGAGTCGCCAGTTCCGTAGTATGAATTCATTGATTTCCGCCTTGATCCAGTGTACGGCAAATGATACTAGTCGTACCCCACGTTCTGGGTCATAACGTTTAACTGCTTTCATTAACCCAATATTTCCTTCCTGAATCAGATCAGCCTGTGGAAGGCCGTAGCCTTTGTAGCCACGAGCAATAGAAACCACCACGCGTAAATGCGATAACACTAATTGGCGCGCAGCGTTTATGTCATCCTCGTCCCTAAGGCATCGCGCAAGACTGATTTCTTCTTCCTGGGAAAGAATGGGAAAACGATTAGCAGACTGGATATAGCTTTCAATACTACCGCTAGTCTCAGGCAACGCTAAATCAAAAGTCATTGTATTCTCCTCGTATTATTGGCGCTGATTTTAGCACTCTATCCCTTTGAGCGCTAATGTCTCGAAAAGTTCCTAAGGATAGAATGGTAACTTTATAGATTACTTAAGGTTCTATTTGCCAGAGATGGTTTGAAACTGATAGCCACGCTCCTACCCAGCCCAGCCAGGATGAAAATAGTAACAGACTGATACTGTCTTCAAAAGTAAGATGGTATAAGTGCAAATCAACAGCATAGAGCCGGACCAAATTCGTCAATTCACTATTTATTAACTTAATTACAATAGCAATAATAAGCCATGCTATAGCCCCTCCTGCTACTCCTTGAATTGCACCAAAATAGAGAAATGGGCGGCGTATAAAATTACTGGTTGCACCAATCAACTTTGATACCTCGATCTCGTCACGTTTCGTAAGAATTTGTAAACGAATAGTGTTGAAAGTTATTACTACTAACGCAAAACTTAACAGGGCTGTAAGTATCAATACTGCTAGTTGCCCAAGCTTTAGCAATGCGTCTAGTCGCTTCATCCAGGCGGAATCAAGTTGAATATGTTCTGAATTAGGCCAACTCTGTATTTCGGTACGTAATTGCTCTAGCGCTTCGGGTGCCGCGCTCTTGGCATTAATTATAAAAGCATCAGGCAGCGGATTTTGCGTTAGGCTATCTACTACGTCAGCCAACCCACTTTCTTGTTTAAGTTGTTTTAAAGCTCTGTCTTTGGAAACGAACCTGAAATTTGCAACTTGTGGGTGCTGCCTCAGGCGTGATTCAAGTTCCGCTATTGTAGCTTTGTCTGTATCTAGTTTTAAATACAGGCTTAATTGTGGCGCTCCAGACATTTGCCCAGAAAAGGCCTGAAGATTTCCTAGCAGCATGTAAACCCCGGTGGGTAGACTGAAGGCAACTCCTATTACGGTAATGTTGAGCAGGCTGGCAAATGGCGCACTTGCTAGCCGCCGAAGCGCTAGAAAAAATGCATGCCAATGATGAGAAAACCATGCGCTCATGTTGCTAATAACTCTCCATGATTTAAAGCTAACACACGATGTTGGGAGCCGCTAAGTAACTCTGCCTCAGGGAGGGCGATTAGAACGGTTACACCCACCTGGTGAAACGACTTGAACATATTCATGATGTCTCTAGTATAGTCAGCATCAAGATACGCAGTCGGCTCATCGGCGATCAGAATAGAGGGACGATTAACCACAGCGCGAGCAATACATAATCGTTGCCGCTCACCGCCCGATAGTGTAATGGGAAGCGCTTTTTCTTTGCCCAGCAATCCCACCTTGTCGAGAGCTGCGCGGACTCGTCCGGTTGCTGACCAATGATCAAAACCACAGATTTGTAACGGCAATAGTACGTTATCAAATACGGAACGATCGAATAGAATTCTTTGGCCCTGGAAAACCATTCCAAGATTACGTCTTAGAAACGGGATTGCGCGGCTTTTTAGCTTGCTCACATTGCTGTTGTTGACAATGATGCCGCCGGTTGTGGGACGCTCAATAGCTCCAATCAGCCTCAAAAGCGTACTTTTGCCTGCACCTGAGTGCCCAGTTATAAAAACCATCTCACCCTGTTTAATGGTGAATACAATGTTTTTTAGCGCCTCGAACCCATTTGGGTAACGCTTATAGACATTGCTGAAGCTAATCATATTGAAAGGTCTCCAAACTGCAGAGATGTAAAGAGAGTCATGGCAAAAATCAATCGAATAAAGCGT
>SPBV01000092.1 GCA_004525885.1 Nitrosomonadales bacterium | reverse complement strand
GATAGCGAATCCCCCATTCTTTACTGGTGCCGTGATCTACTGCCGCATCTTCCCAGAATGCTCTAACTTCATAGACGATGGGTATATTTAGGCTGCGAGCAACATGTAAAGCAGGCAAGGCATTAAGTGCAGGGGAATGAGCATGTAGGATGTCTGGCTTAACAATTCTGACTACTTCTTTCAAGCGGCGAGTCAGCTTATTAATTACAGAAACCTGATTCAGAACAGGTAGCTTTGTCACAGCTTTTGATGTGATTTGGGTGCGGTAGAAATGCAAGCCATCGATATCCTCTTCAGAAACATTGCAATATCCATGCTTCGGGCCCGTCAAATGAAAGGTTTCCCAACCCAGGGCACGCTGTTCCTTTAGAATAGATAAAGTGCGGAAGGTGTATCCGCTGTGAAGTGGAATGGAGTGATCAAGGATGTGCAGAATTCTCATTACATAGTCTTTAAATCGTTTGCAGATTAATGACCGGGATCATTACAGATATAGCCACTATGTGATTACTCGATGGTAAGTAGTAGATGTAGGAAAGGCATGTTACTTTGTAAGTAACAATGTTTTTATACATATTCGGCACTAGAGAGTTTTTGTTTAGACTAAATTTTCGTTTCAATCCGATGTCTGTAAATGATAAAAGATATTGTCAACAAAAGATAACGTAATCGTGTAGAAAGCGTAGGCTACACGATATACAAGTAAAGAATGCAGTGATTATCAAGCCGTACCATGGTAAGTACTTTAATTCTCTCTTCACATCGAATCTACGCTCAACAAATTAATGTGTCAACGCAATCTCAGACTGCGAGGAAGCATACTGCGGAGAAATATTTTTCTTTCTGGCAACAGGGATATTTTATCGTGAGGGGGAACTTCAGAAAAGAGGGGGGTTATTACTTATTCTTGAGATTTAGTTGTTAAAACCTAGACTTGTTTGTCCTGAACAGGCTACAATTTGGGCTTTTAAGAAGCCATGCATCATGTATGTTTTTCGCGGTATTCCCGTTCAAGCTAAGGATACAACCGCTCTTACTATAGGTAATTTTGACGGAGTACATTTAGGGCATCAGGCAATGCTTGTTCGTCTGAAAGAAGCAGCCTCCCAGCTTGGTCTTGTTTCTTGTGTCATGATTTTTGAGCCGCAACCACGTGAATTTTTCACACCGGATCAAGCACCCACAAGACTTTCTAGTCTTCGGGAAAAGCTAGAATTATTGGCAGAATTAGATGTGGAGCGGGTATATGTTTGTCACTTTGATTTAAATTTCGCATCAATTAGCGCAGAAGATTTTATCACGCATATCCTAGACCGTGGGCTTGCTGTCCGCTGGATTCTAGTGGGTGATGATTTTCGTTTTGGCGCGCTTCGCTCTGGCGATTGTGCCATGTTGAAAGCGTCTTCTGTACAACATGGCTTTGAAGTTGTAGAAATGCCAAGTTACGCTTTGGGTGATCTACGGGTTTCTAGTACAGCGGTACGGGAATCTCTGGTGAAAGGTGACTTAGAGCTTACCAGACTACTTCTGGGACGTCCTTACAGTATTAGCGGGCGTGTGATCGGAGGCGATAAACTTGGTAAGAAAATAGGTTATCCTACTGCCAACATTCAATTGAGGCACAATCGGCCACCACTATCTGGAATTTTTGTGGTCAAGGTGTATGGTGCCGACAAGGTGTCTCCACGGGCAGCAGTACATGGTGTAGCTAGTCTGGGCGTGCGGCCTACAGTACATGAGGATGGTAAGCCAGTTCTTGAAGTGCATTTGTTTGATTTTGAAAAAGAGATATATGGTTGTCATTTGCGAGTAGATTTCTTACAAAAGCTTCGAGATGAAGAGAAATACCCAGATTTAGAAGCGCTTACTAGGCAAATTGGACATGATGTGGAGAATGCAAAGACATGTTTCTTAAGATCACCCTTATTAGTAAATGTAAATAATATTTCATGACAGACTATAAAAAAACACTTAACCTGCCTGACACACTTTTTCCAATGCGCGGTAACCTCGCTAAACTTGAGCCCGAGATGCTCAAGGCCTGGGAGAGAAAGAGACTCTATCAGAAGATTCGTGCGGCTTGCAAAGGACGACCTAAGTTTGTTTTGCACGATGGCCCACCATATGCCAACGGTGATATACATATTGGTCATGCAATCAATAAAATTCTTAAAGACATTATTATTAAAAGTAAAACACTAGCAGGTTTTGATGCTCCTTATATACCTGGATGGGACTGCCATGGGCTGCCCATAGAACATCAGATAGAAAAGAAATATGGGAAGAACCTACCTGCAGATAAGATACGAGAATTGTGTCGAGATTTTGCACGGGAGCAGGTAGAGAAGCAAAAAGCTGATTTTATTCGGCTCGGAGTGTTGGGAGATTGGGACAAGTCTTATCTCACCATGGATTATGGGATTGAAGCTGGAATCATTCGCGCACTCGGAAAGATTCACAAAAAAGGATATCTTTATCAGGGGCAGAAGCCTGTCAATTGGTGCATTGACTGTAGTTCTGCACTTGCGGAAGCAGAGGTTGAATATGAGGACAAAACTTCATTAGCGATTGATGTTGCATTTCCATTCAAGCATAACGTTGCTCTTGCCAAAGCGCTAGGCGTGTCGGTCATCAATGAACCTGCTTTTGCAGTAATCTTGACTACTACACCCTGGACCTTACCTGCTAACCAGGCAGTAAGTGTGCATCCAGATTATGATTACCACTTAGTACGTACGGTCAAGGGGTTGCTAATTTTGTCGAGCGAACTCTATACGGGGGTAAATTCTATTAGATCATCTACAATTGACGAGAAACCAGTGCAGTCAGATCTAGGAAACCCATCTCTTGCTGCATATTGTCTGGTTAATTATGATTTAGAAAATTTAGGAGTACTTGGTACTTGTAAGGGGTCAGCGCTCAACCTGCTTGAGTTAAAGCATCCATTTGATGAGCGTTCCATACCAATCGTCTGTAGCGAGCATGTTACAACTGATGCGGGGACAGGACTAGTGCATATTGCTCCTGCACACGGTGTTGATGACTATATTGTCGGTCAGAAATATAATCTACCGGTGGACAACCCGGTTGATGATAATGGAAAATTTTACGATCACATACCGCTTGTAGGAGGTTTGTCAGTATGGAAGGCTACCGAAGTAGTAGTCCAGGAATTGCGAAAAAATAGTTTGTTACTCAATTCAGATAAATTGCAGCATAGTTATCCTCACTGCTGGCGGCATAAGACGCCAATTATCTTTCGTGCTACTAGGCAGTGGTTTATAGGCATGGATAAACCTACGTACAATGACGCATCAAAAAATGCAAATTTTGTACCAGAGCTTCTAGATGGTCAAGATAATCTTCGGAATCGGGCTAATTCTGCAGTAACTGCTACTGAATTTTTTCCAGCTTGGGGTCGTGCTCGTTTGGAATCAATGATCAAGAATCGTTTCGATTGGTGTGTATCACGTCAACGAAACTGGGGTGTACCAATGGCATTCTTTGTTCATAAAGAAACTCATGAAGTGCATCCTAAGACCGAGGTATTTCTTGAGAAGATTGCACAAATGGTTGAGCAGAAAGGGATTGAGGCATGGTTCAGTTTGGATATAGCAGAGTTTCTAGGAAAGGAAGCAAAAGATTACAAGAAATTGACTGATACACTAGATGTCTGGTTTGATTCTGGTACAACACATGATACCGTTTTAAAATCATCTGAACAGCTTAAGTACCCTGCTGATCTTTATTTAGAAGGTTCTGATCAGCACCGAGGTTGGTTCCAGTCTTCGCTTCTGACTAGCTGCGCAATTAACGGCGACGCTCCCTACAAAGCATTACTCACTCATGGTTTTGTAGTGGATGGAAATGGCCATAAAATGAGCAAATCTAAAGGTAATGTCATTGCCCCACAGAAAGTGATGGATACTTCAGGAGCTGATATTCTAAGATTGTGGGCGGCCTCTACAGATTATTCTGGCGAGCTCACTATTTCAGATGAAATTTTAAAACGAGTGGTGGAGAGTTATCGCCGTATTCGCAACACACTACGTTTTCTATTATCTAATTTAGCTGATTTTGATTCGGACTCTGACTTTGTGGATGAAGAGCAATGTCTGGATATTGATCGCTATATGTTAGCATTTACTAGAGCATTTCAGGATGAGCTGACACAGAATTATAAGCGCTATGAATTCCATGTGGTGGTATATAAATTGCACTACTTTTGTTCCGAAGATTTGGGTGGATTCTATCTTGATGTTCTTAAAGATCGGCTTTATACCGCTACAACTACTGGTATTCCACGCCGTTCAGCACAGAGTGTACTGTTTCACATTACGCATAGCCTAGTTCGGTTGCTTTCGCCTATTCTAAGTTTTACCGCAGAAGAAGTATGGGAACACTTGACCTGCAATACTGATGACAGTGTATTGCTGCATACTTGGTATAAATTTCCGCCGCAACCGGATGTGAGATTATTGCTGCAGCGTTGGACAAGGCTTCGAGAGTTACGCTCTGATGTGCAAAAGAAGTTAGAGGAATCACGCGCTCAGGGAAAAATTGGTTCATCACTTTCGGCCGTTGTAAAAATTTGTACTAGTGGGGAAGATTTCGCTCTTCTTAATAGCCTTGGAGAAGATTTACGGCTAGTAATTGTAGTTTCAGAGGTGACCGTGATACAGGTTGAGAATCCTTTGGAAAATGGTATTTTTGTAACCCCCAGTGTTCATGCTAAGTGCGAACGCTGCTGGCATTATCGTAAAGATGTCGGTTGTAAGGAAGACCATCCCACTATATGTGCTCGATGTGTATCCAATCTCTTTGGTCCAGGTGAGGTACGTAGACATGCTTGAACTTAATTTCTTATCATTCTTTGTACTATGTACAACACAGCCTTTCTTATTATATGACCTATAAGTTTCTTCTCGCTGGGCTCTGGTTTACCAGCTAACCATTATAAAACCCTATATCTCTCTATTCAGTTGTATCCGACTAACGACTCGACCAATAATCGACCAACGTAATGCAGAGACAACTCTGGCTCGCAAATACATAGTAAATATTTAAAGGGTTACCTGAGATCGTTGAGGTTAATCGATGCCAATTATATATTTAGTGACTTTTTACACAGCATACTATGCTTAAAAACATTACTCTGCGCAAATAAGTTTCATATAATAGTTTTTTGCTTATTTTCTACCATTTTGTTTTGAGCATAGTGAATTGAACTCTACTGTTCTACCATGAAATGCATTGTTCCAAGTTGAGATTTGAAACCACATACTTTTAATTCCGTCTGCTATTTACCAAAAATTTAATTTCTGAAATATTATTCTATGGATTTACGAGCCAGAGTTGTCTCTGCATTACGTTGGTCGATTATTGGTCGAGTCATTAGCCAAATTGTAACTTGGGCAGTGACTATTTACGTGATTCGTTTGTTGGCGCCTGAGGATTATGCTTTGATGGCGTTAGTGGCACTCATACTAGGACTTGCAGAGCTAATTCGAGAACTTGGACTGAGCGAAGTAATCATACAGCGAGATAATCTTAACAAAGATGATTTTAGGACAATATTTGGCTTGCTTATCTCGTCCCATCTTGTTCTTCTCATGCTTATTTATTTTATTGCTCCAGGCATGGCCAATTTTTTTGATAGCGAGAGGCTTGAGTTGGTTGTACGTGTAGCGTCGGTTGTACTTCTAATTCAAATATTCGGAGTTATTCCATGTGCTCTTTTGGATCGTGCGATGCGCTTTAAATGGACTTCGCTAGTAACTCTCATTGGAGCGGTTACTTCTAGTTTAGTCGTACTAGGAATGGTATATGCAGGATTTGGAGTATGGTCTCTTGTCGGAGGGTATATCGTAGGAACAGTAGTATCAACTATCGGCTTTCAAATAGGCGAACCATATATAAAATGGCCATCTTTCCGATTCGGGAGAGCTAGATCATTTATAGCTTACAGTAGCAGGGTTATGGGTTCTAAAATTCTGTATTATTTTTATACTCATGCAGATGTTGTCGTTGTTGGGAAAATACTTGGCACAACTTTACTGGGATACTATACAGTTTCGTATAATCTGGCAACATTGCCAATGAACAAGATTACTGGAATATTATCATCAGTAGGGCTTTCTGCCTATGTCCAGATTAAACATGATATTCCTGAAATTAAATCAAAATTTCTCTACACAATTGAAATAAATAGTTTAGTTTTTTTTCCTGTTCTTTGGGGTCTGTCAAGTGTGGCTGGTGATTTTGTACCAGTCGTGTTGGGGGAGAAATGGATTCCTTCAATTATTGTTTTACAACTGATTACATTGATTATTCCCATGCAAATGACAGGGCCTTTAAATAGCCCAATTATGCTTGCAATTGGCCGCGCAGATCTTTTGATGGCACGCCTTCTAACAAATGTGATATGTGTCCCCATTGCCATAGCAATTGGTAGTATATGGTGGGGGTTGGCTGGAACATGCCTTGGCTGGATTGTAGGATTTCTGATAGCTTACTATATCAATCTTAGGCGTTTTCTACCGATACTGAATTGCAATTTAGTAGAGTACGGCAGGGTAATGGCGCCTGCGGCACTCATGGCATTAGTAATGTACTTTGTAGTCGCAGTTACAAAAGTTACTGTATTAAATAGTATCGATCCTATTCATCGATTATATTTGTCTGTGCTAATTGGGGCTACTGTATATAGTGGTCTTCTATTAATATTCAGGCGGGATGCTTTCGTACGCATATTAAGTTTAGTTAAGGGATGATGAGCCACAATGAAACTTCACGTTAGTTTAATCTTGGCATTAGCGTTACTAATATTTGATTTTGCTACTAAACGTTGGGTAGAGTCTGAGTTGATTTATGGTCAACAGATACTATTTACAGATTTCTTTAATTTGGTGTTGACGT
>SPBV01000142.1 GCA_004525885.1 Nitrosomonadales bacterium | reverse complement strand
GATTCAGAGAACATACGAAAACGTGCTCAAATTGATATTGCCAACGCTCATAAATATGCCATCGAGAACTTTTCTACTGAATTATTGACGGTGATGGACAGCCTTGAAGCTGCGCTAGCAGTTGAAAACGCTACAGTAGAGAACTTCAAGAATGGGATGGAACTGACACTCAAGCAATTTACTGCTGCTTTTGATAAGTTTAACGTTAAAGTGATCAATCCAAATGGGGAGAAATTTGACCCCCATCAGCATGAGGCCATGTGCACGGTGGATTCAGACCTCACCCCCAACACCGTGGTACATGTAATGCAAAAAGGATACGTCTTGAATGATCGAATAATCCGGCCAGCATTAGTAACAGTTTCAAAGGCTAAGAAAACTTGAAATTCCTGTATGAGGCCCAACTTAGCAGTTTACATATTACGGTATTGACCCTAAAAGGATTGAATTATGGCAAAAATTATTGGCATTGATCTCGGCACTACTAACTCTTGCGTAGCTGTCATGGAGAACGGCAAACCTAAAGTGATAGAAAACGCCGAAGGAACACGCACCACCCCTTCCATCGTTGCTTATACAGAGGACGGCGAAATTTTGGTTGGCGCTTCTGCGAAACGTCAGGCAGTCACCAACCCAAAGAACACCTTATTTGCCGTAAAAAGGTTAATTGGTCGTCGCTTCGATGAAGAGATGGTACAAAGAGACATAAAAATGGTGCCTTATAGCATCATCAAAGCTGACAACAATGATGCTTGGGTGGGAGTACGTGATCAGAAAATTGCTCCCCCAGAAATATCAGCACAGGTTCTAATAAAAATGAAGAAAACTGCTGAAGACTATCTAGGTGAACCAGTCACCGCAGCAGTTATCACTGTCCCAGCTTACTTTAATGACTCACAACGCCAAGCAACTAAAGATGCGGGACGCATTGCTGGACTAGAAGTCAAACGTATCATAAACGAGCCAACTGCGGCAGCCCTAGCATTTGGTATGGATAAAAAAGAGGGAAACCGTAAAGTTGCTGTATATGACCTTGGTGGTGGCACCTTCGATATTTCCATTATCGAAATTGCAGAAGTTGAGGGCGAACACCAGTTTGAAGTCCTAGCAACTAATGGTGATACTTTCCTTGGTGGCGAAGATTTTGATCTACGTGTAATTGAACATCTTGTTAGTGAATTTAAAAAAGAAAGTGGTCTTGACCTAAAAAAGGATATGCTCGCTTTACAACGCCTTAAAGATGCAGCAGAGAAGGCAAAGATTGAACTATCTTCCAGCCAGCAAACTGAAGTTAACCTACCTTACATCACAGCAGATGCCTCGGGTCCTAAGCATTTGGCAGTCAAAATCACTCGCTCTAAACTAGAGAGTTTAGTTGAGGAATTGATAGAACGAACTACTGAACCTTGCCGTATAGCCATCAAAGATGCAGGTGTAAAGGTTAGCGACATTGATGACATTATTCTAGTAGGAGGGCAAAGCCGTATGCCCAAGGTTCAGGATAAGGTTAAGGAAATATTCGGTAAAGAAGCACGTAAGGATGTGAACCCGGATGAGGCGGTTGCGGTAGGTGCCGCCATTCAGGGGGGGGTTTTGCAAGGTGAAGTTAAAGATGTACTACTGCTAGACGTTACTCCGCTTTCTTTGGGCATCGAAACTATGGGTAGTGTAATGACCAAACTTATCCAGAAAAATACAACTATTCCAACCAAAGCACAGCAGGTGTTCTCTACTGCTGAAGACAATCAATCTGCGGTGACAATTCATGTCTTACAAGGTGAACGGGAAATGGCATCTGGAAATAAGAGCTTAGGGCAGTTTAACCTGAGCGACATCCCACCGGCACAACGAGGAATGCCACAAATTGAGGTTACATTTGACATTGATGCTAACGGTATCCTACACGTGTCAGCAAAAGATAAGGCGACCGGAAAAGAAAACAAGATCAAGATCCAGGCAAGCTCTGGATTATCAGATGATGAAGTGCAACGCATGGTAAAAGACGCTGAGGCTCATGCCGAGGAAGACCATAAGACGCTGGAACTTGTCAAAGCTCGCAATCAATGCGATGCAACCATTCACTCTGTAAGTAAAACGCTAAAGGAACACGGGGAAAAACTTGAAAGTGATGAGAAGTCTAAAATCGAAACTGCACTGAAAGAAGCCGAAGAGGCCCTAAAATCAGACAGCAAGGACACCATTGATGCGAAAACCCAGGCACTAGCAGAGGCTTCTCATAAACTTACGGAAAAAATGTATGCTCAGGAACAGGCACAACACCAAGCCCAATCGGGAGCAGGGTCACCGCCACCAAATAGTGGCAATAGTGAAAAACCGATAGAAAGCGATGATGTAGTGGATGCTGAATTTGAGGAAGTGAAAGACAAAAAATAAACAAACACTTGAATCGCCAAAAACGCAGGGACTTGGAGAGATACAACTGTAGTTCTCCTGTGTGCTCTGCGTTTTGGTATTTATTTATCAAAGGAGCTATCTTTAAGTGTTTCATGGAAATAAAGAAGTGTCTCTACGTAAGAGAATATTTGACGGCATTATTTTTGCTATGAAAGTGGAAGTATCTATATGAGCAAGCGCGACTACTATGAAATACTAGGCATCAACCGTGATGCCGGAGAAGATGAAATTAAAAAAACCTATCGTAAACTTGCGATGGAGCATCATCCCGATCGTAATCCAGACAACCCTAAATCAGAGGAACGATTCAAAGAAGCTAAAGAAGCCTACGAAATACTATCGGACCCAAATAAAAAAGCAGCCTATGATCAATATGGACACGCTGGGGTGGATCCTAGTATGAGGGGAGGTGGTCCCCAGGGTTTCTCCGATACAACATTTGGAGATATATTTGGTGATATATTTGGAGGACAAGGAACTCGCTCTAGCGCCTATCGTGGTGCAGACCTACGCTATAACATGGAAATTACGTTGGAACAGGCAGCCCGTGGAACTGAAACAAAAATTCGGATTCCCACTATGGAACCCTGTGAAGCTTGTCATGGAAGCGGAGCTAAATCTGGTACATCTCCTATTTCATGCCCTACCTGTGACGGCCATGGCCAAGTAAGAATGCAGCAAGGATTCTTTTCAATCCAGCAAACCTGCCCAAAATGCCATGGTAGTGGGAAATTTGTGGCAAGTCCCTGTGGTAAGTGCCATGGTGCAGGACGCGTCAAACAACACAAAACATTATCTGTGAAAATCCCAGCTGGTGTGGACGAAAGCGACCGCATTCGTTTAACCGGAGAAGGTGAGGCTGGAGTAAACGGTGGCCCATCGGGTGATTTATATGTGGTTATTAATCTTTTAGCACATTCAGTTTTTCAGCGTGATCATAATGACTTGAACTGTGAAATGCCAATCAGCTTCACCACTGCTGCATTAGGTGGAGAATTGGAAGTCCCTACAATTGATGGTTATGCAAAAATTAAGGTCCCAGCTGAAACTCAGAGTGGAAAGGTTTTCCGTTTACGAGGGAAAGGAATTAAGGGTATACGTAGCCACGCTCATGGAGATCTACTGTGCCATTTAGTCGTGGAAACACCAGTTAAACTAACTGCTCGTCAGAAAGAACTATTTCATGAGCTAGAAACACTAAATCAGGAAGATAGCTCTCTCCATAGTCCCCGCAATAAATCCTGGATGGATAAGGTACGCGGATTCTTTACCGAATCAACATAGTCTGCTCATCAATATCTACTAGCAATCTCATCCGACCCATTACCACTGGCCATACATCAACTTCTCTGCCCAGAATAAGCCAGAAACGGTTTTATTGTCCGTAATTTTTCCTTCCCTAACCCATTCAAGAGCCTCTGATAAGGATAGTGTGAACACTTCTAAATGTTCCCCATCATCAGGACAGGCACCTTGAAGGTTGAGTCCTTCTGCCAAGTAATATACTAGTTTTTCATTGGAATAACCAATGCAGGGATATAACGTGGTAAGGTAACGCCAGTTCGATGCTATATAACCAGTCTCTTCTAGCAACTCACGTTGTGCGCATGCTAATGGGACTTCATCAAGGTCTATTTTACCAGCAGGTAATTCGTAAAAATCCTGGTGTAATGGATAACGATGTTGGCGCTCCAACACCAAGTCGCCATTATCGAGCAGCGGAATAATAACCACAGCTCCGGGATGGGTAACGTATTCACGTACCGATAACTTACCATCAGGCATAATTACTTTATCTACATGCATATGCAACAAATCACCGTCAAATACGCATCGGTTGCTAAATTGATTTTCAGTTAGGTTGCGAGGTATTTTAGCCATAAAATCACTGTTGGTAATTAAGGAGTATTCTGATATTTTATCAAGAATCCATTTAATAAATTCTATGCTTTGCAGCATAGTGAATAGAGAAAACAAATATCTCACTATTGACTTAGTGATTCACTGCAGCACAAACTCTGTACAAATCATGTATATTACAATATGCATTTTTTCAATGGTTAACTTCCTTAGCTTATCCTATATCTAAATTTTCTCCATACTGAGCTTATATAATGGGAGGATTAGTTATGCTGTTGGCTAGAATCAAATTACATATCTCCCCCTTTCCAATATCGCCAATCACACTTAAAATACTACCTTGCACTCTTAGGGTTTAAATAGTTTTCAGACTTATTACTTTTAGGTTATTTAAGCTAAAATATAGCGTTAACTACTAGCGACTAAACTACTGCACAACTGTGCTTAGTCATGCTCAGTTCATTCTTAGTAGTAGGTAAAGTTAATTAAGAAGCAACCTGGAATAAATCTATTTAGTCGATGTAATTTCTAATTTGTAGCGTGGTATTCCTAAAAACAATCTTCTCAAAGGAAAAATAGAATGGCTTCAACAAATAAAATTTTTATCAGCTTCGCGCTAAGAGAT
>SPBV01000313.1 GCA_004525885.1 Nitrosomonadales bacterium | reverse complement strand
GCAGTAAATTGCTTGAGTGTCAGCTCCATCCCATTCTTGAAATTCTCTACTGTATCGTTTTCAACTTCTAGCGCAGCTTCTAGGCTGTCCATCACAGTCAATAATTCGGTAGAAAAGTTTTCGATGGCATACTTATGAGCGTTAGCAATATCAATTTGAGCACGTTTTCGTATGTTCTCTGAATCTGCTTTAGCACGTAGCCATGCGTCATGATGTTCAGCAGCATCAAGCTCGGCCTTTTTTAGCATTTCTTCCAAGCTAGGCATAACTTCTGCTGTTGATTCTACCGTGCTATGTTCAGTAGTTCCTTTTTTTGTCTTAGCTTCATCCGCGGCCAGTTCTGGTTGACCTGGTTGCGGGTTATCAAGATTTTGCATAGATTTCTCCTAATTACTGTTGGAGGAAAATTGGGGTGGATTCACCAATTTCAATACTTAAAAAAATTATATGTACGCCTATCCTTCTATTTTCATCAAAATGGCGTTTACTTGCAGTGCCAGCAGATAAAGAGACAGTATAGGAAAAAGATAGGTGGCTTTTACTTTACTTGCCAATATCTCGAGCTAGTTCTGCGGCTTTACCAATATAGTTTTGTGGTGTCAAATCACGTAAGCGTTTCTTCTCAGTATCAGGAATAGCAAGGCCGCCAATGAATTTATGTATTACTTCTCTGGAGATGCCTTCCTTGCCGCGGGTCAGTTCTTTCAGTCGCTCATAGGGATTAGGCAAACCGTAACGACGCATTATTGTTTGGATTGGTTCTGCCAGGACTTCCCAAGCGCCGTTTAGATCATCTGCTATCCGTTCTAGATTAGCTTCCAGTTTGTTTAGTCCTTTGTTACATGAATCATACGACAGCAAAGTGTGTCCTAAAGACACACCCATATTGCGCAATACTGTGGAGTCGGTTAAGTCACGCTGCCAGCGCGACACAGGCAGCTTCTCACTCAAGTGTCGTAGCAACGCGTTAGCGATTCCTAGATTACCCTCTGAGTTTTCAAAATCAATTGGATTTACTTTATGTGGCATGGTTGACGAACCGACCTCAGATTCCTTAATTTTTTGTTTGAAATAGCCTAGCGAAATATATCCCCATATGTCGCGATCAAGGTCGAGCAGTATAGTATTGATATGGGCATAAGCATCACACAGTGTGGCAATGGCATCATGTGATTCGATCTGAGTGGTATAGGGATTAAATTCTAGGCCCAATTTCTCAACAAAAGATTGCGAGAATTTTTCCCAGTTAAAACTTGGGTATGCTGCCAGGTGAGCATTGTAATTACCAACTGCTCCGTTAATTTTTCCTAATATCGATATGACAGCAAGAGAGTCGTACCCACGTTGCAAACGGTGTGCAAAAATTGCAAGCTCTTTTCCTAAAGTAGAGGGGGTAGCAGGCTGGCCATGAGTGCGGGCAAGCATAGGCGTATCTGCTAGTTGATGTGCCTTACTGACGAGACTCTCGATGATATTTTTTAGGGCAGGCAGCATTACATGGTCTCGGCTGTGTTTTATCATTAAACCATAGGAAAGATTATTGATGTCTTCCGAGGTACAGGAAAAATGAATGAACTCAGCAACCTTAGAAACCTCTACATTCTTTGCCATGCGTTCTTTAAGCCAGTATTCAATTGCCTTAACATCGTGATTGGTGCGAGCCTCAATCGATTTGACTGATTCTCCATCAGATTCAGAAAAGTCTGTAATTAGATTGTCGAATTGTGCAATGGTATCTGGAGAAAATGGTGAAATTTCTGCAATTGCAGGTTCATGGCTCAATGCTTTGAACCACTCAATCTCTACGTGAACGCGGTGACGAATTAGTGCAAGCTCACTGAAATATGGTCGCAGAGCCACAACCTTGCTGTAGTAGCGTCCATCAAGTGGAGAGAGGGCGATAAGGGGGGAGAGGCTGCTCATATTGTTGGTCTTCTGGTTCGTAGTTATTTTAACATAGGTGAACATATTCCTGTGCCATGTGTTTGTGAAGCATAGAAAGTTGGTATACTGTGCACCTCTAATTTAGATAGTTATTTTGGATACTATGAAGCTTGTTGGATCACTTACCAGCCCATTCGTACGTAAAGTACGAATTGTTTTATCTGATAAACGTATTGTCTATAATTTTGATGTCGATATTCCATGGAATGTAGGGAGTCATGTGATCGATTACAACCCTCTGGGTAAAGTGCCAGTACTAGTTTTGGATGACGGCACCACCTTATACGATTCGAGAGTGATCGTTGACTATCTAGATAGT
>SPBV01000227.1 GCA_004525885.1 Nitrosomonadales bacterium | reverse complement strand
ATGTGTCTCTACGGCACCTGACAATTCGGCATTATCCATTTCAAGTCGTGCTCGTGGCTCAATACAATTAAAGGTAACTAGTGTATTACCAGCACTAAACGTGCTTCCCAGAGTCACATTTAATTTATTAATTCGTGCAGCTGCTAAGCTTGAACCTGAACGAGAAACAGTTGTTTCTTTGTCAGGTATAAGCAGAACTCGCACTGCTTCAGTTCTAGCAGTGACCGTTTCATTTCCTTGGTTTTCGTGAATATCATCACTAGCTGATTCAGACTCAACTAAAGTTTCCACATTCTTAGTATCAGGATCTGTAGTTTTAATATTTCCACCAACCTGACTCTCTTCAGAAGCTGTATTAGTTGGTTGAATTAGACTATTTGTAGTACCTGTTGTTATAGCTCTTTCATTTTTCACAGATATTTCAGTTTCTACATCAGGTGATTCAGAAGATCCTCCTGCAAGTAATATGGTCACCAAAACTAAAATGGCCAAGCTACCACTGAGCCAATATATCATTTATCCCCCTTTTCTAGCTCTACTAACCATGAGCGGAGCTCAGGAAGTGTGGAAGTTATTGCTGCAACTAGTGCGCTTTCATATACTGAGTCACGAGAATTACTTGGTACTGTGGTTAAAAATTTTGCTGATTTCTTATTCATACCTTTGTGGCCTTCTAACTCTAGCGTCCAGGAAGTCGTCTCTATCTCCTCATTCATGATACTTCGCAATGTAAGCACCAAGGGAAAACCATTTTCAGCATCCAGTTCAATCTGATGGCGCGACAATAATACGGCCACTTGCGCTTTCATGCGAACTTGCATGATGGGATCTTCAACTCCTACAAAAATGATCGAAATTGTTGGAAAATGACCGAATAAATTAGATGTCATTCTAAGTGTATCTTCTTCGGTCTCTTGAAGATGATCACGAATACGTACCGTTAATTCTTCCAGATTATCATCTTCAAAATCGTCAGGGAGCGGATCAAAGCCCAGTGTATTGTAGAGGCGCCCAAAGGCAATCTGTGCATTAGCGTAAGCATTTGCTCGTTGATATGCGCCTAATACTGCTCGCGCATTGGTTCTGATGCCTTCTAGTTCACTATTCAATCTTGATGTTATAGAAGCACGCATATTGGCAGCTAAACGCTTATCTACTTGAGAACCAATATCTGCAAGTTTAAAATCTATTAATGCTAATCGATATCGCTCTATACTTACACGCAATTGGGTCATAATTGCCATCGACAAAGCCATTCTTCTTGAGCGATCAACTTCAACTTGCCCTTCTTGATTTTTAAGAAGTACGGGTAAGGCTGCCAGGCGCATTATATTCCATGACACTCTAATACCACCCGTAAACCAGTTGTTGTGATAAAGAAGATTATTGGAGTCATAATTAAACCCATAGTCTAAGCTTATGGCTGGAAACATACTAACCATCTGTTTACGTGTCTCATTCGCGGTAATACGTTTCTTAGAATCCTCTTCACGCAACTCTGGACGTTGAAGTAACGCCAACTCCTCCAGCTTACGAATATCAGTTGGTGAAGCAGGTAATTTAGACTCCTCTGCTTCTTGCAGAACAAAATCTACACCTGGTTCAACGTTCATCAGGGCAGCCAACTCTTGCTTTGCGATCTCAAGATCTTGCCGACGTAGATTTAACAGCGAAATCGAGTCTAATAAAGCCCGTTGATAGTTTAACGCAAGTGCTGGTGGAATAAGACGCTGTGCCTCCGCTTCACGTGAACGAGTTAAAGCCAGATTAGCTTGATCAAGAATAACTTCTGTTTCCTTTACAAGACGCTGTGCACCCAAAGCTCGCCAAAAGGAAGTTCGTACATCTTGCACTATATTTTGAATAACTTTACGACGGCGCTCTTCAGCAATCAGGAATTTATCTGCTTGTTGACGTGCGCGAAAATAGGAAACACCAAAGTCAAGCAGGTTCCAGGAGAACTCAGCAGCCCCTTGCGCGTGATTCTGTTGTTCTGCGGTAGATGGCCGTAACGATACTTCTCTGTCTAAAATACCTATAGACGTGCCACCCGGAGAATTTTGACGTGTACGGTAACCGGCTGAGGTAAGAAGCCTGGGCAACATATCATATCCAGCCTGTCCCGTAAGCCCCAGCTCAAGCGCAGATTCCATCTGTTTCAATCGATAATCAAGGTTGTATTTCAGGGTGCGTGCTATAGCCTCTTCAACAGAAACCGGCCCACTAATGGGTTCCTGATTTAGATACATACCCGCAGTATCTTCAGCAACTCGCTTACTCACCTCATCTTGGGTAAATGGCTTAGGTGAAAGAGCACACCCTGTAAATAGTAGCAGCGGTATCATAATTAAACCAATTCCAACAGGAATCTGTTTAATATCCCCTCTTGCAGCTAGATCATCCAATACATTCTCTATAGAAACTCAAATCAACCTAACGTTAAGTATCTGTTTTAGCTATTTATTGCTAGACACAGCATTTGAAGGAGCGCGCATATTAGTGGCCATATTCTGTAATTGATTACTAAAACTTTTTGCAGCCTTTTCCTTAATCATATTAGTTTCCGTGTTACCCGTATTCTTTGATCCATCTTCTTGATCCAATTGAATAATTGGATCAAGCTCACTAGTATACATTTCCGCTACCCTAGAGTCACTAGCTTTCAACTGGAAATTTTTATTTTTATCATCTATACCACTCGCCTGTTTCTCAGCAATAGTTGTTTTTATAATAATATCATCAGTATTTTCTATAGCCTTCGGTTGCTTAAACCCCTTTTCAGTTGAAGATAAATGCAATGATGCAAATGGATTAATTATATGTGATACCTCTGGAATCGCTGTATTAATAGCAGATGCCACACGTATTCCACGTGCCGTCGATTCAAGCTGCGATGCTTTAACTGCTTGCTGTATGGATGCTGAAGATCCCTCCAAATCTAAATGCCTCACAGAATTTTGCACATATGTTGGAGTAGTGTTTTCTGGGTCTGATCCAGCAGTCAATTCTGCTTTTGTAACACTATCTGTTTGGAACACTCCTAATCCTGAGTTTAGGGCAGTCTCATTGTTAATATCATGAATAGTAGACAAAACAGGAGAAGTCGGGTCGTTAATTATTAGCCATTCAAATATAGAATCATTAATTATGTCGGTATTCAAGAACCATTCGGGTTCAATAGGTAGACGATCCTCAGCCGGAACCGTGTTCACCGGTGCATCGTTGACTGCTGTGACATTGATCGCAACCGTATCGCTATCGCTATTCGTTAGGGGAACACCACTACTGTCAGTAGAGAGAACCGTTAAGGTGTCGACGCCGTTAT
>SPBV01000182.1 GCA_004525885.1 Nitrosomonadales bacterium | reverse complement strand
ATATTGATGAAGCAGAAATTGCAAAATCATTGGCTAATTCAAAAAACCCATATACTTTAATGTGGGGTAAATTAGTACAATTAGGGTACGCGCCCAATAAGTTTGCGGATAGCTTTGCTATTGCTGCGGGAGGGACTCCTTTATATATTAATAGAACAAAAACTTACGAGAAAGAAGGGTTTACTGCACAAGAGGCAAGGTCTAAAGCATTTGACGACTTTAGAATGCTTGCGGAAACCCATCAGCAATCATCTAGACAAGACAAAGTCTCAAATATTCAAAAAGGACCTATGGGTAGATTTTTATATTCGTTTAGCGGTGCCCCTTTTCAAATGGCACGCGAGCAAAAAAAATCTGCTTTAAACATGATTAATGGGAGGGGTGATTTCAAAACAGAGCTTTCAAAATTTATATATTATGGAGCAGTTCAAAACTTATTGTTCACTGCATTACAGCAGGGAATATTTGCTCTTGCTTTTGATGACGAAGACGACGAGGAAGTAATTGCAAAAAACAAAGAAACCCGGATTACGCGCTTAGCCAACTCTATGCTTGACACTTCTTTAAGATCTTCTGGATTACCCGGCGCTTTGATAGCGATGAGCAAAAATGCCATAAAAAAATACTTAGAACAAAACGAAAAAGGATATAAAGGAGATATGGGCCAAGTGGTAGGAGAGGTATTTAACCTTTCTCCAGCATTAGGTTCTAAATATCGTACAGTATATAGCGGTCTAAATTCCAGAAAATATTTATTGCATACCAAAAAAGGGGCGGCTGAAGTAGAAGCTAAGCATGGGTTCCTTGAAAACCCGCTCAATCAAGCCAACGCAAAAATTATTGGGGGCATTACCAACCTACCTATAAATCGTTTAATGATTAAAGCTGCTAACTTAGAGACCGCCATCACGGGCAACGAAGGAGCACAAGCTTGGCAAAGAGTTGCTTTAGCCGCTGGATGGGACAAATGGAGTTTAGGGTTTTATGATCAAAAACAAAGCAAGCCTAGCAGTACTTTATCACGTAGCGAGCAAGCAAAACAATCTCACGCTAAGCGTAAATTAGCTGAGATTGAAAGACAAAATCAGCAACTTGATTCAATGATAAAATCAAAAAAAAATAACTAACTAAGCCATGAACGATACAGATTTGAAGATATATTTCATAAACACAGTTACGATGGCTCTTAATTTTGCCGAGATTGAGCTAGGATTAAAAATTGTTTTAACAGTTACAGCTATTGGATACACCGCTACCAAGTGGTGGCTAATGGTTAAACATAAAGACAAGGAAAAATAAATGGAAAAAATAAGTGATCATATTTCATATAAAGAAGCGACGTTTTCACAAACAGCTACAAAGCAAGGCATCGACAATACCCCTAGCAAGGAACAGCTATGCAGAATGCAGACGTTAGCAGAGAATGTTTTTGAGCCGCTTAGGGCTTACGTGGATGGGCCAATTAAAATCAATAGCTTCTTCCGCTCTATGGCGCTTAATCGTGCAATAGGGGGCGCTAAATCGTCCCAGCACATGCGAGGAGAGGCGATCGACATTGACGATACTTTTGGGCACATGTCTAATAAAGATATGTTTATTTTTATTAAAGACGAGCTTGACTATGACCAATTAATTTGGGAATTTGGGGATGATGAAAACCCCGATTGGGTTCACGTGAGTTATGTGTCACCAGAGAATAACCGTCGACGCATGCTAAAGGCTGCGCGTATCAAAGGAAAAACAACGTATAGCATAATGAACTCATGAAAAAGAAAAGCACCCCTTGCTGGAAAGGATACCAAATGGTAGGAACAAAAAACAAAGCAGGTAAGAAAGTTCCTAATTGTGTACCTATTACAAAGAAGAAAAAATAAAAGCGGCAACTTTCGCTACCGCTCTTACAAACTAAACTAACTAACCTAACTAACTAAAAGTTATTATAACAATCAAATGGTTATAACTTTTATCCATCACAAGATAAACAGTTTGGGTCCATTGCTGATGCAGCAATATCTCCTCTCAATACTGATTCTGTGCGAACATAATATAATGTTTTAATACCCTTCTTCCACGCTTCCATGTGAACTTGATTAATCCACTTCGGGGTTGCTTCACTAGGGAAAGCCAAATTCAAGCTAACTGACTGATCTACGTACTGTTGCCTTATCCCTGCCTGATTAACCAATTCAAGTTGATTGATTTCTTTAAAAGTTTTGAAAACTTCTTTAGCAGTAACTTCGTGCGCCATTTGTATATTATCCAGCTCACTGATATCCTGAACCGAACCGCCGTCAGCCAGGATTTTATCCCAGATTTCATTTGTATTTAATTTGTGTTTTTTTAAGAGTTTAACTAATGTTGGGTTTTTTCTAATGAACGTGCCCTTCGCGCTTTGTTCAGTGAATACGTTAGCCGCCCAAGGTTCAATGCCAGGCGATATGTTACCAGACAACTTAGAGTTACTAACAGTGGGTGCGATTGCGCGTAAATGAGTATTGCGTAAGCCAGTGCCGACACACCAAAGAGGTTCGCCGTAAGTTTCCGCCAGAGCCATTGATGCTCGTTCGCTTTCAATCTTGAACTGCGAAAAAATCTTCCTAGTTTCAAACTGAGCCAGTAAACCTTCGAAAGGAAGGCCTTTTTCTTGGAGATATGTATGCCATCCGAGGACTCCCAAGCCCAATGCTCTCCCGCGTTGTGCAGATCGAACAGCGTTCTCGAATCCACGCAGACCTTTGGCTCTTTGAATAAATTCCTCCATAACTCCATCAAGAAACCAGACAGCGTCATATATAAGGTTAGTGTCCTTCCATTCTTCATATTTTGCTAGATTTAATGATGACAAGCAGCAAACAAAGCTATGATTCTCATCTGTGTGTAATGTAATCTCACTACAGATGTTAGTCATATGTACCTTTAGTCCGTTGGTTTTATATGCTTGCGGATTTGCTTTATTAGTATTTCCTTTAAATAGTATGTACGGCTCTCCAGTTGCTTTTCGCTTTCTAAGTAGTTTACTCCATCGATCCCTAGCTTCCGCATCTCCTTGTTCAAGTTTTCGCATAAACTTATCGCCAACAACTGCGCATTGATGTAGATTAAGGCTTTGTCTGTTGACGTCCCCTTTAGGTTCTCGTATGTCAAGCCAGTCGAGAAAGTCATGGTGCTCAATGTTAATATTGACTGAAGCAGCTCCGCGTCGAACTGAGCCTTGATTCGTAGCAAGTATGGTGGAATCATAGATTTTACAAAATGGTACGACTCCATCGGATGTGCCGTTACCTGTTATCCTAGTGCCAGCGGGTCTGATCATATTAATACCAATGCCTACTCCACCGCCATGCTTAGCGAGCAACATCATTTCTAAATTCTTTCCACCAATTTCCTGGATACTATCTCCAACATCGATGCCAAAGCAACTGATGGGTAAACCCCTGTCAGTACCTGTATTAGATAATACCGGTGAAGCTAAGCATAGCCAGCCTTTCCAGATATAATCAAAGAAAACGTCCGCTAACTCAGGCTTATAAAGCCTACGAGCGACACTGCTAGCAACGCGCATATAAGCATCACGAGGAGTTTCCCCAGAAAGAAGATAACCTCCAGCGATTGTTTTCTTGTAAACGTCCGTGTTACCCCATTCAGGGTAATCCTCACCCTTGATCCAATCATTATTCCACATTGCTATCTTCTTTTTCTTTAGCTTGTTCTTGCAATTGCATAATTGCGGCGCCATATCCCGGCATCAGTTTAACTGTTTCTAAAGTGCCAACAGATAAATTTGTTAAATGATCAACTTCCTCTTTTAAATAATTAACTACGTTAATTAACGCTTTGATTTGTTTGTCATGCAAGTCTGCCTTACTTTGTTTTTGTCCTTTCATCGTATTCACTTAGTTTTATCTTATGTTTTTTATCTAATTTATTCATATCTATTAATACATGGCACATTTTAGTGTTTAATTTGTTCCATGTTTTTTTACCTAAAAATGGAATATATTTTTTTATT
>SPBV01000166.1 GCA_004525885.1 Nitrosomonadales bacterium | reverse complement strand
TTTGTTGTAGTGTGCTGCTATTTCTTCTGGCTATTTATCTCTGAATATCCCATGACAAAGTCATATAGATAGCCTCCATTTTTGACACAAAATAGATATTAATGAATAACTGTACAACCTAGAGTGGACAATCATTTTGAAGTTAAAATTAACCCCGTTATTCTGTCCGTAACGCATCAACTGGGTTCATCCGGGCTGCGCGTATAGCTGGCAAGACACCAGCAGCAAGACCGATCAACATCGACACCCCAAACGCTACCAAAATATAATCCCATTCAATTTTGACTGGCAGGTCACTCACCAACACCTCTAGCAGCCAAGCAAGAGCAGTGCCAACAGCCAATCCGCTTAATCCACCTAGCATGGACAGGACCACTGATTCCATTAAAAATAGTATGAGTATCCGTGCTCGAGTAGCACCAAGTGCAGTCAGCAGACCAATCTCAGCAACACGTTCAGCAACGGTGATATGCATCAACGTTACCATACCTACAGCACCCACTAGCAGCGAGATTCCACCCAAGGCAGTGACCGCAAAGGTCAGCACATCCAATACAGTGCTTAGGGTATCCAACATTTTCTGCTGTGGTGTAACGGTAAAGTCCTCCCGTCCATGGCGGGCAACAAGAATGCGGCGAGTGTCGTCAACTACGGCCTGTGGGGATACGCCTGGCTGATAAGCTATATGAATTTCCATTAAGCCTTCTCGGTTAAAAATTTCCAGTGCACGAGCAGTGGGAATATAAACTGTATCATCGAGATCGAAACCAAGTACTTGCCCTTTTGATTCCATGACGCCAATCACTCGGAAACGCGACATACCAACCTGCAAACTAGCTCCTAAAGGATTAGTATTGCCAAACAACTCGGTACGCGCCCTAGATCCTAGCACGGCGTAGGCGCGAGGACTACGTGGGTCGTCTGGAGGCAGGAACTGTCCAACCTCAACTCTCATGTTGAATATTTTGGAGAAATCGGATCCTTCGCCATAGACTGTAACGCGACGGCTGCGCCCAAGAGCACGGATTTCCGCATTACCCATTACACTAGAATTGGTATAAAGAGCGTAACGAGACCATTTCAGCGCTAGTGCATCCTCAATAGTTAGTAGCCGCGCACTGCTGATAGCGCCTAATGATCCGCCATGAGTACTAATTTTACCCGGTGTTACATTGATAATATTGGTGCCAAACTGAGTGAATTCAGACAGCACAAAATAATGTATTCCTTCACCGATAGAAGTCAACAAAATTACTGCTGCTATCCCTATTCCGATTCCTGAGCCAGATAAGATAGTACGTAAACGATGAGTAGTGAGTGAACGCAAGGCAAAATTTATGGTGTCAATAATGTTCATTTTGCGCTAAGAGCCTGTACTGGATTAAGACGAGCAGCGCGTTCGGCGGGCAAAAGGCTGGCCAGAAGGCCAGTCACAAATGCAATAGTTACTCCTGCAAGGCTCGCCCAGGTAGGTGGCCATGCGGGAAGCAGAGGAAAAGCCAGGCGGATTAGCAAACTCCCGAACTGTCCCAGTATAAAACCAAGAACACCACCCGTGAGTGACAACAACAATGCTTCGACAAGAAATAAATGGTGGATATCTGCTGAGGGTGCACCAATAGCTTTTAGTAATCCAATTTCAGATGTACGCTGACTTACCGCCACAAGCATAACATTCATCACTAAAATACCCGCCACGGCCAAACTGATGGCGGCGATTCCCGCTACACCTAGTGTCAATGCACGCAGGATACGATCGAATGTAGCCAGTACAGCATCTTGCGTTATAACAGTAATATCTTCTTCGCCATCATGACGCTGTTTCAGGATATCGAATATCGCCTCCTTAGTGAATACAATGTCGTTACGACTTCTGGCTTCTACTAGGATGCGAAACAACGATGAAGTATTGAATAACGCTTGCGCATAATCAATCGGAATAATAACGATTTCATCGGTGTTGAAGCCCATCGATTCACCTTGAAATTTAAGTACACCTGACACCAGAAAGCGTCGGTCACCGAGTCTCACGCGCTGACCAATGACATTACCCTGTGGGAAAAATTCCCGAGCAAGTTTTGCGCCTAAAAGAATTTGTGCGCCATGTCCTGTCCCACGAGTAAGAAATCTGCCTTGTGCAAGCTCCATATGACGTACCGGAAGTAGTTCAGCGGTACTGCCTAGCACAGTGACCTCACGCAGACGACTAGCAGCAACGAGCTCCGCAACACCTATATTAAGTGGAGCATAGCGTCTGACTTGCGGGAGATGAGCAAGCGCATTAGCATCTTCTAGTGTCAGGTCACGTGGGGTTTGGCCAAGTACAGCACCTGGAAATCCACCTGCAGTCTCGGCCCGTCCAGGTATAACAATTATCAGATTTGTGCCGATCGAAGAAAACTTGTTAGTTACATAGCGTCGGGCACCATCACCCAGTGCCGTCAGTATTACTACAGCAGCTACTCCTAGTGCCATTGCAAGAACGATTAGAAGCGAACGAGTTCTGTAACTTGAAACAGTTTTGATGGAAAGATACAGCGTATCACTCAATCTCATTTGGGCGCTCACTTATATCATCCATTACGATTTCACCATCACGCATAGCAATATGACGATCAGCACGCGCACCCAGTTCTCGATCATGAGTAACAACAATGAGAGTAGTTCCCGTATGATGCAACCTTTCCAGCAGAGCCATAACTTCAGTCCCATTACGGTGATCGATATTACCGGTGGGCTCATCTGCCAGTATTGCAGTTGGCCGCAGAATGGTAGCACGCGCAATAGCAGTACGCTGACGCTGTCCACCTGACATCTCTGCAGGACGATGCTGAGCACGGTTACTTAAATCAAACTTAAGCAATGCTTCCTCGACAATAGATTTCCGGTTGGTAGGTGAAATTCCATTAAGTATCAATGGTAGCTCGATGTTCTCAGCTGCAGTCAAACGTGGCACGAGATGAAACGATTGAAATACGAATCCTATTTTTTTTCTACGCACGCATGCCTGCTCAATTTCCGAGAGACTGGTAACATCAATCCCATCCAATTCATAGCGTCCTAGGTCTGGCCGATCTAGTAATCCAATAATATTTAGCAGAGTAGACTTTCCTGAACCAGACGGTCCCATAATTGAAACATATTCCCCCGATGCGATTTTTAAATTGATTCCACTTAATGCACGCACCTCTTGATCTCCCATCTGAAACAGACGCGTAATACCAGAGAGATAGATCATTTGGAAGCTTTTTGTTTTACTTGTGTGCCAGCTTTCACATCATCCTGATCAGACGTTAAAAATACTTGGTCTCCAGTTTTTAAGCCGTCAATAACCTCAGTAAATTCCCAATTGGTAAGACCAGTTTTAAGATTACGTTCTTCTAATTTTCCATCCGCACCTAAAATTAGCACTTTATCTTGTTGCCGGATTGCCTGTGCAGGCACGCGCAACACATTATCGTGCCTATCAATAACGGCTTCAACATCTGCACTGTAACCAACCAGTAATGTGAGTTTTGGTGGTTCTTCAAAATCAACTTCGACATCAACCGTGCGCGCCTGTTTCTCTACCTCGGTAACATATGGGGCAATACGCCGAAGTTTTCCAGTAAAAATCTGATCTGGAAGAGCATCCAGTGTAATGCGAGCAAATTGTCCGGTTTTTAATTTTGGTGCGTCTATTTCATCCATCGGAGCACTAACATATAGACAAGTGTCGTCAATGAGATCAACCACAGGTGGCGTGGGGATACCTGGGGGTGAGGGTGTAGCATATTCACCGATTTCACCTGTGATAAGTGCAATTATTCCCGCAAATGGAGCGGTCAGAACTGTACGTTCCAATCCAGATTGTGCTATCTGGATTTGTGCCTGAGCTCGTTTCACATCCGCCTTCAACGCATCGCAATTAGCCTGACTAGCGAGTGCGTCAGAATCTGCATCATCACTAAGCTTCTGGCTCACAAAATTTCTAGCTACAAGTTTCCGCATGCGTCTAGATTCACGATGTGCTTTATCCGAAACAATACAAGCCTCACGGCGACGTTTCTCCGCTGCAAGCAATTGCTTTTGATCTAATTCAAGCTTGGCAGCAAGATCGTTATTTCAAATCTCCAGCAGTACCTGTCCTTTCTTTACACGCTCACCCTCCTTGATTTGAAGCTTGATAATCTGACCTCCTGAAGCCGGCGCGAGCTTGGCACGACGGCATGCCTTAATGGTTCCAGCACGAGTATTTACTACTGTTGCCTCTACTGTGCCACGCATA
>SPBV01000249.1 GCA_004525885.1 Nitrosomonadales bacterium | reverse complement strand
TGTGCCAAAAGCGGACATTCATTTAGAAGCTTCAAATTCTAATACAGTAAAACTATTCGTCCCCGAAGGGGGCCGAGGGGGGAAACTTCTAGCAACAGTATATAGGTTGCCCTTCACTCATTTTTTCGCAATCAATATGAATGGCTCTAAGACACTGACAGAAGGTCCAAAAATAACCTTTGACGTAACAAAAGGTTAAAAGGGAAAGCAGGCATTCAAGTATGGGCTGCAAACTAAAATTCTCCTTAATTCTTCGTTATACTGGTACTAATCTAGCCAGTTATTTTTAAGAGGAATTAAAAGTAAAACAATTATTTTTATTTATAATCACTATATTGACGCTATGCAGGAGTGTTACAAGAGCAGACACTCTTATAGATGAACTAGAAAATGCATATAAAAAGGTAACTATGCTCAAGCTATGAAGTTAGTCCGCCCAATAGCTGAAAAAGGGAATGCAGAGGCACAAAGTTTTCTTGGTTTACTGTATGAGGAGGGTGGCAAAGGTGTAACCCAAGACTATAAGTAATCCAATCTGTAGATTGCCTCAATAATAATACAAACTAATAGCTTCTAGTGAAATTATTTAGGGCTCTCCCTCCAGTAAGCTACTTGGATTGAGAAGTAGCTGAATGCTGGAGAGGTCACCGGTTAACAACACTAGGAATCGAACCTAGTGGCCCCAACTTGATCAAAGGGGAGGGAATCAAGTTGGAGTACTCCCCATTCGGGGTATGAACTATGGATAACTATTTATCAATTTAGTTCCCTTAGAACCGCTAAATAATATTAGACAGTATCAGTTGAACAAGGCACCTCCCTCCAGGGGGTCACTTGGATAGGAACAGTTTTTCTACTGGAGAGGTTCGCCGGTTAACAACACCAGGGAATCGAATCTGGTGGCCCCTTTATTTGAGTTTGGGCGGCATCAAAAAGGAGGACTTCTACCCCTTTTTTGAGGGGATAAAGCGTAGATAGTTTTTTTATTGGTTTAGTGCACATCAGAGGGCTAAATAATATTCTTCTTCTACTGCCACACCACCAATCATTTCAGAACTACTTTATCAAGCCAACCTTTCAACTGCTCCAAACCATATCCAAACCCATAATTATCACCTATATCTTCCTTGCCCCAGCCTCCTACGGCATCCTCCTGGATAGACTTGGGTGCGTTAGCCTGCCTTAATCTATCTCTCATTGTGAGTCGTAGTTCATGGGTTGTTTTATCAATTCCCAATGAACGAATCCACTTATTGAGAGTTGCTGATGCATAATTAGAGTTACATGTATTCCTATTTGTGTAACGAGGGAAAGCATACAGTTGTCCTTCTTTAGCTGACTCTGTAATCTTATTAGCTGCCCATAAAGACACGCCTATTAAAGGGATATTTCTGGTGCTTGATTTAGTTTTAAGGGGGGGGCAAGGATGGCGTTTAAAGGATACGTAAGGCAGGTTTGTATTTAGGTGTAGGTCGTCCTTAGTGCTAGTCCCGTTACTTCAGCAAGACGGCAACCTAGGTCCACTTGTAGAGCAAGCAACCATCTAACATCATCATCCTTTTTCTTACACTCATTTATAAGAGTAGAGAGTTGAATTATATCGAACACGCCTCTGATCTTTGAGTCCTCTCCTAGTCCAGGGATTCTCAGCTTATGAAATGGGTTAGCTTTGGTTAACTCATTTTCAGTAATAACAACATTGAATACAGCATTTATAACGCTAATCTGCCGGTCCACCGTTGTTGTTTTAGAGTTTTCATCAAGTCTTTTGGAAATAAACGTATTTGCATCTGCTCGTGTAACTTGCTCGAATTCTTTGTCTCCAATAACCTCTATTAATTTGTTCCAGACTCTTCGGGTATATATACAGAACTTTTCGTCGTTCTTCTTTAAGTGCCCATTAAGATAAATTTTCAGAGCATCACTAAGGCTAAACTTAGGTGCTTCATTGATTAATCGCACCGCTGCAACTTCAACAGGTTTTAAGTATTCCTCAAGTTCCGCATTCCAATAAACATCTTCATCCATCTGAGCATAGTCTTCCCGTTTACCCTGGAGGGTATCGATAAACTGGTCAATGTTCAGCTCTTCATTGGTAGCAGGCTGAGGTTTTAGCCCATGGTTACCTAATAACCTAACAGCTGCTTCGTGGACACTCAGGGGCTTTAGATTGGGATTAATACGAAGTGAATTCCATGTTGATTCATGTTGTTTATTGAGTGCACTGATCTGCTTAGCTATTTGCTTTAAATCAGTAGTCTTTAGATTGATCTTGATATGCTGCATACCACCATAGCGCTCTAGTAGGTCAAGAGGTATCTTTCGTTGGTAGTAATACGTATTACCACGTTGATAGACATAACGGATAGACAATTCAAAAATACTTCCAAAGGTTAGTCTCATTGATAAGTACTACAAAAGTAGCACCACAAATGGACGTAGGACTGGCTAATTCATTGAATCAACATCAATAATAGCTATTTATTGGTGCCGGGAGGGGGAATCGAACCCCCATGATGTTACCATCGCGGGATTTTGAGTCCCGTGCGTCTACCAATTCCGCCATCCCGGCAAAGTTTTTCTCGATAGATTAGAATCTTGGATGATTTTATTAGTAAATTGTGTCTTACAAATAAGATAAATAGTCTGGGAACATACGGTTAATTGTAACTCAGACTATGGTAAGAATGTTGGCTTCAGTTTGAACAAATTCTATCACTACGGAAGCTTTTTCTTATTTTCTCTATAGATACAAGATCACAACTATCACGAAAAATATAGAAAGTCGCAACCTAGATGGGGAAATACATAGAGCGTCGGTATAATATATCGAATGAAAACTCAGGATTTTAATTTTTTCCTTCCACCAGAACTCATTGCACAATTTCCAATCGCAAAACGCGCAGGCAGTCGAATGCTATATCTCGATGCCAGAAACGATACACTTAAAGATGCGATGTTTGCTGATCTCCCTAAGTATCTACGGTCCGGTGATGTGATGGTATTTAATGACACACGTGTAATTAAAGCACGTTTGTTCGGTGTGAAAGAAAGTGGTGGCAAGATAGAGGTTATGG
>SPBV01000162.1 GCA_004525885.1 Nitrosomonadales bacterium | reverse complement strand
TGTGCTATGAGTGTGCCAAGCTTTGTATATAACCTGTAAGTATAAGATGGCCGCCGATGAATTAGGTTGCTCCCCCTACAAAGGGGCACAATTAGGATTGATCTAGGCCAATAGCCTGACTGCGATACCCCACCCAGCCTACACCCCATCGCGCGCGGAAATATCATTCATGGCCTGCTTACAAAAATTTCAATTTTTCTAAAGAATTGAGGCTCCGAATGGATCTGGCTGAATGTGCAAAAGGGGAATTACTGGAAAACGCTAATAATACATGTATTTTGAATGTCTGCTCTTGGCACAAAGCCGGAGATTATGTTTTTGATAAGTCTCCAATCGAAATAATACCAAGTATCTTATCATCCTTCAGAACCGGTAAATGTCGCACATGATTTTTAGTAACCAGTTCCATACAATGCTCGATGGTATCATCTGGGCTTACATGTACCACATGGCTGCTCATAATCTCTTTTACAAGAACAGCCTGTAAGGGCTTGTGCAGAGCTTTTGCTTTGCCCGGATAGTCCCTTTCAGAGATGATACCAACCATCTTTCCATTTTCTTCTACGAGAAGTACGCCTATTTTTTTGTCCGCCATCAACTGCATGGCATCATGAGCAGTTTCATTCGGCCCGACATATGCAACTTCTCTGATCTTATCTTGCAATAGTTCACTTACTGTATTCATAGCATATTCTCCTATACTTGACGTTAAAAATTCCTGTTTCA
Organism: Nitrosomonadales bacterium; assembly: GCA_004525885.1. GTDB lineage: Bacteria > Pseudomonadota > Gammaproteobacteria > Burkholderiales > Nitrosomonadaceae > BJGV01. Next base: position 3,635 of record SPBV01000162.1, on the reverse strand, counting down.
GTTTATGTATCAGTCTGATTAATTTCTAATCTTTCTAAATATGATAAGAATTGTGATTAAATAGCTCTCATCATCATACTTTTTGTAAGAAACGGACATTCACCTTTTAAAATAGCTAAACCCCCTTCTCCCAAGTTACGGTAGTTTCTTGCTCAAAAGATAAGATTGTTAATAAATATTTTAGCTATTCACGAATGTCATTGCTTCATCCAATGAATCAAAAGACTTCAACACACCAAGAAAACCACTTATCTCAAGTACTTCATGAATTTGTTTATTAGTATTACAAAGCGCGGCTTTACCATTCTTTGGTTTAAGCACCTTAGCTGTTTTAAGAATGACACGTAGTCCTGAACTTGAAATATAGTCTGTTTTAGAAAAATCAATGACGATTTTATTCTCTCCGTTTTCAATCGCGGCCATAATTAGCTGCTCAGCTTCTGGTGATGTATTTGTATCCAGTCGGCCGTCTGGCATAGCGATGAACACCCCGTTCTTAGTGGTCGCAATAATACTCATATCTGATCCCTCTCTAGTTAGATTTAATGTGCAAATACAAGCTTAAGCTCCGAATTTCCTGATACCTCAGAACTGGTAACTTTATCTGCAAGATTTTTGATAAGTACCCCTGATATATTAGATATAGCAGCATCCAAGCCAGCATCCCCTTCTTCATCAAGTAATGCATCTAAATCCAATTGTTTTTGTGGCTCAATCGGTATCTTTTTACCAGGATAAGTTAAAGTAAGAATTAGTCTGTATTCATCAAAATAAGCTTTTAGCTTAGCTGTGCCCAGTATTAGTTTAGCTCTATTTAATTCCTCAAGCGCTTCACCTGCAGCTGTGCTGGCCCTTGAAATAACATCTGGACGCGCACCCCGATCAGCTCCGCATTCCTCTAGAAACTCTGTTGTACGAGAACCTGCTTTATTACCTTCCAATGTGATCTCTGATTGCTGTGCCACACCTATTCTAAATAGTAGATTAAGCACAATTGCCGTTAGTACCCCCATAGAAAGACCGGAACCAAGTATAGGTTTAAGATTTTGAGGTACATTCGCTGTAAGCTCTGGCATTAAAATAATAGAAGATCCAATGACCATACTAATGCCAATCATGAACTTACGACGACTGTTAATCATTCTAGACATAATTAATTGTGCACCTGATACAAACATATAACCTGCGGTGTAAACAACAACTGCCCCCAGAACCGGTTGTGGCAATAATGTTATAAAAGTAGATATTTGGGGAAACAAGGATATAACAATAAGTGCTATTCCTGCAGCAACAGCCACATTACGAGTTGCAACACCTGATGCGTGAGTTAAACCAAGACTGGCAGTTGATGTGCCACTAGGAATAGTACCAGTAAGGCCGTTTAATAAAACACCAATACCATGACAACTGATTAGCCGGCCAATCATTGACATATCAGTCCGCCTCCATTGGGCATTATTCATCTTATCAATAACAACTCCCGTGCCGATACTATAAATTGCTGAAATAATTTCAATAATTAGAATTGGGATAGTGGCCGCCAAAACCAATGTTGGCGTTGGAGTTTGATAAGCAAAAAAGGGAAAGCTAATTAAAGGCTGGCTGGCTACCTCAACAAGTTGTTCGCCTCCGTACTCACCTAAAAGTGTCGCTACAATCAATCCTAGAACAGTACCAATTAAAACTGCAAGAACACGAACTTTATTGTTTGCCCAAACAGAAAAACCTACAATTGCACCTAAGACTGTGGAAGCAATCATGACTGCGTTCAGATCGATCGATGAGCCATGTAAGCCTGTGTATCTACTTACGCCCTTCTCAACTATACTCAATGCAAGCAGCACTAATAAAATACCAGTTATCTCTGGAGGAAATGCAACCTGTAACTTAGATAAAAACCTTGATAATAATATAACGATTACACCAGAAAGGATGATGGCCCCTGCGGCTGCACCTATACCGAAATTGGTGGCAACGATAGCAAAAATACTAGCACTGACATAACTTGGTGTATGTGTAACAAGATGTCCTGAGCTAAACCTGGTTCGTAATCCCTGTAGTAGCGTAGCTACACCTAAAACAACAATTGAAGTTGATAGAAACCCACGTACTTCAGATTCCTCCATGCCTATTGTTCGGCCCGTCATAACAACAACGATTGTGCCCATTAGTAAAATCAATACGTGTTGTAACCCTACAATAATAACTGTTGATTTTGGTGCCTGTTCATCCACAATGTAGAGCATGTCACGTGGTTTTTCACGCTTTACGTTATCCTCAAAATCTGGAAAGAATTTATTAAGCATAGTATGTAAATCTAAATTTGTATTAGGTAAATATTGTTAGGAAGAATTTTTTTCGAAATTCTTTGTAAGTGTTACGATATTCTGGCCGGCTTTGCGTTGGTAAGACACACTATCCATTGTTTTTCTAATAAGATGAATACCTAATCCTCCTATATCACGCTCTTCAATTGACAGCTGTGTGTCAGGGGTATCCGCTTGGAAAGGATTAAAGGGCAAGCCATCATCAGCAACAATAATGACAATTGAGTTCTGCTTCAAATATAATTGAATAACAATGTCATGTTGCTCATCATCCTGATACGCATAGGAAATAATATTTGTCAGCAGCTCATCAAAAGCCATGCAAATAGTACCCACTACATTTTTTGGCACCCCTTTCCCATGAGCGAATGCTGTAAATCGGTCATTGACCAGATCTATATTTGCCGGTTTATTTTTTATAACCAGATGGAAGTCAGTCATGGAAAAATATTATGACCGATGCCATTTACATCCCAACACAGCAATATCATCTGCCTGGCGGTTTTTACCTTCATACTTATGAGTTTCATTAACAACATGGTTAACTAACTCTTCCATTGAACCATGCTGCCAATCAGCAAGTATTTTTTTTAACCTATCTTCTCCAAATAATGTGCGATCCAAATCATCAGCCTCAGTGACACCATCAGTAAATAATAGCAAGGTATCATCATTCTGAAGCTGGATTGTGCTCTCAGTATATGTAACCCCTTCTATAGCCGCCACAGCCGGGCCATTGCAACAAGATAAGACAGTGATACTACCATCAATATGTTTGAGAAACGGCGGATTATGGCCCGCATTGGTAGTCATCAGTTCACCAGTACGAGTGTTTAGAATGCATACAAATAGTGTGACAAAAAGACAGCCTTCATTATCCTTACTTAGCTCATTATTAGCATAAGTTACAATCCTGGCTGTAGAAGAATCAGAAGACGCTCGTGAATTAATCAGAGTCTTCGCCACAGCCATAAAAAGTGCTGCTGGCACACCTTTACCAGAAACATCACCGATACAAAGACAGATACGGTCACCATCAATATTAAAGACATCATAAAAGTCACCACCAACTTCGCGTGCAGGCTCTAAGACCGCATGAATCGAGATGTCGTTACTATTAGGAAAATATTTCGGAACCATAGCAAGTTGAATACTACGGCCAACATTGAGTTCCTGCTGCATCCTATCTTTTTGTACCTCAATGATGTCATAAGCATCATGTAATTTTTTCATACTTTCTTTTAAAGCTAATTGCGTTTTAATACGTGCTTGTACGATAGAAGGTGAAATAGGTTTAGTGATATAGTC
>SPBV01000333.1 GCA_004525885.1 Nitrosomonadales bacterium | reverse complement strand
CGTGTAACGAAGGCAGGGACAGTAGGCGACATAAGAATAATTGATTATGCAGTATTATCTAATAAAGCCATTAGACCTGATAAGCCATTGATCTTTGGTTCTGCGTTTATTTTAGGATTGCTTTTAGGCGTGGTTGCGGTATTTATGCGCAAAGCCCTGCATCGTGGTATGGAGGATCCGGACTTAATTGAGAAGCTATTGTATGTTCCTGTTTATGCAGCAATTGCACATAGTAAAATCCAGGAGTTGCTTAGTAAAGAAATCACTAAGACGCATAAATCAAATAAAAAATGGCTTCCCATTCTAGCTGTAAGATACAAAGAAGATTCTGCGATAGAAAGTTTGCGTAGCTTGCGTACTACATTACATTTCTCTTTGTTAGAGGCGAAAAATAACATCATTATGATTACGGGTCCAAGTCCTGGTGTTGGCAAAACATTTGTTGCAATAAATTTGGCGGTAGTAATGGCTGAAGCTGGAAAAAAAGTATTACTTATTGATGGTGATATGCGTAAAGGTATGCTTAATAAACTGCTATGTATTAGTAGAGAGCGCGGCCTTTCTGATGTAATTTCAAACCTTATAACGCTTCAAGAAGCGATTCGTGGAATACCACAGATCAACATCGACTTTATCCCAACAGGCGCGATACCACCGAACCCGTCGGAATTATTGTTGCATGATCGCTTTAGTGAACTTCTTGAGGTTTTATCTACAAAATATGATTTAATCATTATTGACTCACCGCCCATTCTGGCTGTTACAGATGCTGCGATTATAGGTAAGATGGTTGGTGCGACATTCATGGTGGTCAAGGCCGGATTGCATCCTAAACGAGAGTTGAAGCAGAGTATCAGTAGACTTTCTCAGTCGGGTTCAGAGTTAAAAGGTATTGTATTTAACGATATGTCTAAGATTTCATCTCGCTATGTTTATCAATACAGTTATAAAAAGTCAAATTAATTTACATTGGAAGCCTCGTTTATCTATGAACCCCTAGAGCTCAAAAAATGAAGAAGCTACCAATCATATTCTGATATGCATTCCTCCAAAATATTCAGTAGCCCAGGTTATTGGGTTTATAAAAGGAAAAGTTCAATATCAATTGCTAGGAACTAACTGGAGCGAAGAGAAACTTCACCGGTCAAAAGTTCTGGGTAAGGGGATATCATGTTTCTACAGCTGGAAGGGACTTAGAGATGATAAGAGCTTATCATTTGACACCAAGAAACTGAAGACAGTAGAATCGATCAATATAAACCTGTATTGATACCAAGGCTCCAGATTAGCGATATTTGAAATGATTAAATTCTTATGAATTTATTATTACTATTTGCATTGTGTGTTCTTGTATCTATAGCCTTTATTCGCCTCTCTATTAGTGCTGCGAGTGCTGTTAACATAGCCGACACTCCTGACTATAATCATAAACTGCATGATACACCCACACCTTTTGTTGGCGGCGTTGGTATATTGGCAGCCTTATGTGTTGCCCTTTTCTTTTTGATCGACATTAATTCTGATTCGTTTCATAAGTATGCTGTGCTGGGACTTATCTCAATCACTATCTTTTCCATTGGTTTTGCAGATGACGCACTAACGCTAAATTATAAGTCGCGTTTTTTTATTCAAATACTTGTTGTATTCATTATGATTTTGGTTGGTGGCGTAGCACTGAGTGATTTTGGTGGAATACTTTTAAATACGTCTCTGCAATTATTTGGTTTAGCTGTGATTCCTATTACTATTTTTGCTGTTGTTGGTGTCATCAATTCACTCAATATGATCGATGGTGTTGACGGACTTTCGGGGTCTGTTTCATTTGTAACCCTATTATTAATCGGCACTGTGGCGTTCATAGATGATGACCGACAAAATCTCATGCTGACTACAGCAATCATTGGTGGCGTGCTGGGTTTTCTATATTTTAACCTTCGTTATCGTAAACAGCGTTACGCACGAGTTTTTCTAGGTGACAATGTCAGTATGTTATTGGTACTACTACTTGCTTGGTTATTAGTGGACATCTCTCAGGGATCGAATCGAGCAATGACACCAGTAACAGCACTTTGGTTGTTTTCTGTT
>SPBV01000206.1 GCA_004525885.1 Nitrosomonadales bacterium | reverse complement strand
TAAATATATTACGAAAGATATTTTCTTTGAATTAATCATGGGGCAGTACCTATGGCTTAGGTCAAACATATAAACGAGAAAGGTTCACTAAATTTATTATAAGTAATTTTGTGTTTGCTTACGACCATTACCGCAGAAAATCCTATTTCTTTTATGATATAACCTGAAGAACTCACCCGGGAAGGAATTTATTCATTACATACCCCCTCTGAATGCTAATGCAAGAACGCACAAAAAATAGCCGATCCTATTTTCAGTGCTGAAAGTTGTTCTACCAGAGAATAAGCTAATTAGAGCAAGGATATTGTGTTCTGTAACTAATGAGACAAACTAGATAAACCACAGAGCTCTAAATATTGACAGGTCAAACATTAACGACTGAAAACCAAAGTAATTAGAAATTAATCAATTAGTTACTAAGCACTCAAGCCGACCATCATTGTTTTATTCCGCTTTACAATACATTCCCTATCGCATTTATTCTAAGGGAATATGGCAGGCAGCTCACACGTCTTTATTTTGTCACGGGTGTTTATCACTATCTATTTGCGTAAGTTGGTCACACAGAAAGAGGAAACGCTCTTCTACATCCTGGCCGAATATAGGATCCGACCTAGATAACCGTGTATCGGTTTTAATTCCCTTCCAATCATCCTCACTTAGTAGTTTATCAGCCATTACAAAAAGACTCTGTTCTTCCTTTTCTATATGAGCACGAAGAATAGTGACATAAAAGCGCCCAGGCACCTCAATCTCCTGTAGCTGCATAATCTCACTCTCACCGTTGATAATATTTTCAAGTTTTTTGTGAAAGGAGGTCCCGGCTTCAGCAATCGTATGATGCTGCCTAGTGATTTCAGCAACATCTTGTTTTCTATTAGGGTCGCGCTCTACAAGAAGAGAAAAAATAGCCTCCTCCCTTGGATGATGAGAAACATCTGAATACTGAGTCATGTAATATAAGATGTCAGCCATAATTTGGTAATTAGGCTCCTCTCCTCTATGTAAAAGATCCAATTGAGCCTCGAGCAAATTAAGCATTTTTTTGAAATTTACATGTTCTTTTCGTAATTTAAAAATTTCATTTGGCATGAATGCCTCTCTTAAATTGAGGAGTAATCCGTATAGGTTAATCCTTGAGAATTTAGATGTCTACCTAGAGTCCCCTGCATACCAATACCCGAAACACTTTGTCTAGTCTATCAAATCCACTCATTATTCTAAACATAATAATTGACATCCCTCCTCTCTCCTGCCTGCATAGCGGAAACAGAACCAGTGTTTTCTGAAATCTATATATCAAACCTTATCCAAAAAATAAAGCCAGCTATGCCATACCCTCTTCCAGGGAAGATTTTGTTATAGACAGGAGAGGTATCTGAATAAAAAAATGCCTACAAGAGTCTCAATCGAAATATAAAAATTGAAGACGATAAGATGACATCAAACAATGTAAAATAATAATAATTTAACTCATGATTTTAATATTTGCTGTTTTACTATGCTATGTTTAGCAGATGAACCCAATATTTGAGGAGAAAGTAAAGTGGCTAAACCTAGAAGCAAACCAGGTAATTAGAAAAAAATATCTTCACCTGCAAGCAAAGTAACCTGCTGCAACCTTCCAGTAATTCCTGACCGACATCTCGATGATAGCATTTTCCCAAATCGTGAATTTTTTATTCGTTATATTGAGAAAAAAATGGATAAATCACGCTGTACTTCATTATCGTTTTCTTAATATACTTAAACCATGGAAAAGCAACAACACCCAGAAACAAGTTATTTGAGAATCATTTAATAAATGGAAATATATTGATATTGGACCAATATTTAATGAGAAGAGTAACTCAGCCGAGGCTGAAATCCGCATTGGATTTCAATCTGGGTCTTCGTGGTCCTTTGTAGGAACAGATACCATGGATTTAGTCTCAGGCATCAATAAAAGAACCATGAATTTTGGCTGGGATTTAACAACAATTTATGGATACGGCACAGCTTGACATGAAATTAGCCACGCCTTAGGCTTCCCACATGAGCATCAAAACCAAAATGCTGGCATAGTTCGGAACGAAGAATAGGTTTACTCGTATTTCAGTGAATCTCCAAATTTCTGGAAACGTGACAATACATACCATAATATTATTAGAAAAACTCTACCCGCATCTGTAGAGGGTTCAGAGTGGAATAAGGACTCCGTTATGAGCTATCAATTTGAATCAGGCCTAATTACTATTTCTGAAAAATACTAGAGCCAACCGCTTATCCTGGCAGGCGGGTTATTTAATACGGATAGTAAGGAAGCACGGGGATCTTATCCTGTAAAAATTAAAAAGAAGACCCTATAATTAAATCCGTATTTGTCAAATATTGGTTCAGATTAACCTAGGAGAGCTAATATATTTTCTGACCCGGCCTGAGGAAAACATGAAATATACAATACAAATATGTTGGTAACATAGATACCGTTATGATGCTTTTTGAAAACACTAACTATGAGTCTGTTTATCTTGCTGGTGATGACGGCAGCGGTACAGACTATAATTCCATGATAGGAAATTGGATCTTGCATGGCCGAACTTATGATTTGTGGCTACGGTTGTACTATGACAAATCCGAGCATGGAGCTGTGATGTTTTGGTTGTTTTTCTGCATAATAGCTATTAGATTTCAAACGCCCATACAAACTGTATAGGAATTCGCTTCTTCGACTGCATCACTAAGTACAGCAATTCCGGGAGCAGACTGAAGAACCGCTCTGACTGATCCAGTACTGGTCTCTCCATCATCAAGCGTGATGTCCAACTGCCTGACATACTTCCCAAGAATACCATCTGAACAAATAATGTACGTGCCAGTCATGGCAGTAGGTGCTGTGATAGTGACAAAGCCTACGTTGCTCTGTATACCCATGATACCGCTATCAGCATTACGTGGAATGTAAGCGGGGTTGGCGGTATCAGTTGACCCCGCTGCGAACCCAGCCAATCGTGCATGTTGCCAGAATAGAAAAGACTCATCCGTATTAGTAGTTGAATTCCAGAGCCCATTGATTACGCTGTTGCCCTGAACACCTGCTGGGGAAGTAGCTAGTGTACCAGCCACGTTAGCAACTACTCTTGGATCATCCCCGGGTATCTCCTTAAACCGATCTAAATAACCGTAAATATAAACAGGAACCTTCCGGAAATCGCTCGCTAAATTCTTAACTTTAGCACTGTTAATCATCCCTTGGCCTTGAAGTACTGCAGCCAGCAACAGGCCAATAATAACTAATACAATAGCAATTTCAATTAGAGTAAAGCCGGATTGCCGTCCTTTCAAAATAGATTTCATAAGTTTTTTCTTCTCTTGTCGTCTAACTTACAGGTATCTTCAGGTATTGGAATTTAACAGACTATGGGGCTCTTCCCAAGGATTAATAAAATTTAGATTTGACTCAAATTTCTAATGACCAAAAATTGGCATCATAAAATCCGCATTTTACTTAAATTTATCATTTTATCCGTAACCCATTCAAGTAAAAGAACAATACAACCGATATACTAGAACTTGAAGTTACCGAGAGCCTTTTTATAGATAAAAATTTAGATGTTGTAACTATGCTCGACCAATTGCGTCAATTAGGTATACTAATTGCAATTGATGACTTTGGTACTGGGTATTCATCCATGTCTTATC
>SPBV01000318.1 GCA_004525885.1 Nitrosomonadales bacterium | reverse complement strand
CACATCAGTTGACAAATTGCCTCCACTTGATTTGCCACCAGATTTAAGCGGACCTACAACAGATGATCGCTATATTGTGCCCGATAACAAGCCATCTGAAAGTAAAACTTATTCTGCTTATAGCAGAGAACGAGAAAGTGGAAAAGAAGGGAAAAGTGACGCCCTCCTTTTACCAGAAACCTCTGATGAATCCATGATAAGAACTGAACGTTCTGGTACTCAGCGGTGGCTAGTGGTGAAGAGTGAGCCTGAAATGGTTTGGCCTGTCGTCAAAGATTTTTGGCAAGTAATGGGCTTTAGTATCAAAGTAGAAATGCCTGAGGCTGGGGTGATAGAAACCGATTGGGCAGAAAATCGTGCTGATACTCCACAGAATATGGCTCTTAGAGCACTCTCAACAATAGAGCACGATAAATTTCGTACTCGTTTAGAACGGGGGGATTCCGGTACTACCGAAATTTACATTAGCCATCGTGGAATGGAAGGACGTCCTGCTGATCCAGATTTAGAGGCTGAGATGCTTGCGCGTCTAGTGATACATTTTGGGGTAGCTAAAGAACGGGCAAAGTCTGTGGTTGCTAACAGCAGTACTAAGGAGCGTGCGCATCTTGATGATAAAAGAAAGGGCATTCTAACAATGGATGGAGCATTTGATCGTTCATGGCGTCGTGTAGGGTTAGCGCTTGATCGTATTGGCTTTACCGTTGAAGATCGTGATCGTTCAGAAGGGATCTATTTCGTACGTTATGTTGATCCGGACACTAAGATAGAGGAAGAAGAAAGTACCTGGGACAAATTTGCTTTCTGGGAAGGTGATAAGGAAGGGAAGAAGCCAGTTGAATATCGTATTCAAGTTAGTGGTGTAGAAGATAGAAGCGAAGTAAAAGTCGTTAATAAGGATGGTAAGCTACTGGAATCTGATATCGCAGATCGAATTTTGAATTTGCTGTATGAGCAGCTAAAGGGACATATTAATAAGCATAAAAGATAAAGTAGTAAGTTAACTATTATTAAAGAGTAGTACTTTTCTCATTGGGTATATCTTGTTTGGTGAAGGGTATTTTTGCACCTACAGGACTTTTCACAAAATTTTTCACCAACGTATATGCGATTTGCCTGCCTAGGTAGTGGTTCACAGGGTAATGGTTTAATAATCGAGGTAGCAAAAACTCGGTTATTGCTAGATTGTGGCTTCTCTATAAAAGAAGTTACTACTCGTCTTTCTAGACTTGGTCTTCAGCCTGATATGCTAGATGGCATTATTATTACACATGAACACGAGGACCATATCGGCGGAGTAGAGCGCCTTGCACGAAGATTTGATGTTCCAGTGTGGCTTACTCACGGGACCCTACGTGGGGCAAAGAAAACTTTCTCCACGTTACCTAGAATTAACATTATAGACAGCCATCAACGTTTCTCTATTGGCGATGTTGATATCCAACCTTACCCTGTTCCTCATGATGCATATGAGCCAGCGCAGTTTGTTTTTAGTGATGGTGCTTTCAGGTTGGGGGTGTTGACTGATACTGGTTCCTCGACAACCCATATTGAAGCGGTCCTGAGTCGCTGTCATGCATTAGTACTGGAATGTAATCACGACGCGCAACTTCTTGCAAATAGTAACTATCCTCAAAATTTAAAGCAGCGTGTAGGGGGTCGTTTTGGGCACCTTGAAAATGCTGCCTCAGCACAAATCCTGGAAAAGCTAGATTGTAGTTTGCTGCAGCATCTTATTGCAGCGCATTTGAGTAAAATAAATAACACACCAAAATTAGCTCAATCAGCACTAAGTGGAGCAATAAACTGTAATTTAGATTGGATCGGAGTAGCGGAACAGAGCATGGGTTTTGATTGGCGTCAACTGGTTTAAATCAGTTGATCTAAAGATTTGATCATTGGATAAAAAAACCATCATGAATGATGGTTTTTTATCAAAAATGGTCGCAAAATGCGAACCTGATTATCTTCTCTTTTAGTGCATGAGAGCGGTAGGATCTTTACCGTCAGTGATAGGGTTTCCATTTCCATCAAGATTATGTCCAGGAAGAACTGCTTTACCGCTAAACTCATCCCCATCTTTCTTAGCATCTTCAGCAGAACCTACAGCAGCTTCTGCTTTATCTGCAAGTTCTTCTGCCTGAGCCGCATGGTCAAGATTAAATTTATTTGGATCTGCAACGCCTGAATTAGCCCCTTCAACAGCACGTTCTTCATCCATAGT
>SPBV01000171.1 GCA_004525885.1 Nitrosomonadales bacterium | reverse complement strand
TCGTCATCAGCACCCGATGCCATTGGAAATTCCTCTGGAACAAGCCGTAACAGAGTTTGTAGGGTCAGACGAGTAGGTGAATCTACATATCCAACGTACGTTCCACCCGGACCAAAGTATGCTCGGTATTCTGTCTGATACTCGATACGATTAAAGTTGCCATGTTTTGCTAAATGCTGAAGCATCAATAGGCATACCTCGCCATAACCGCTTGATTCCCCCGCAACCTTTCCACTATGTGCAAAATAACCCTTTATACCAGCATAATGGCTAGCATCAGGCTGCAAAAATACAAGCCCTTTCGATGCCTCAATTTCAGAAATACGCTTAGGATCATAAATCCAGTGCAATCCAAGTGCGGCGGAATCACCTATAAGCGCACCAAGAATAGCAGCAGTGTTAGAGTTCATCTAGCTTATTTTTTAATATCAAAAATCCTCACAGATACACTGCAAGTTCATTGTCTGCCAATATTTATTCCCATCAAAATATTCTATCTAGATCAAACTTCTTCATCAGCAGGTAATTTGCGGGCCTCATCTTCTAGCATTACCGGAATACCATCTTTGATAAAGAAAGCGAGCCGGTCTGCTTTGCAAATCAGTTCTCCCTCAGACTTCCTATACAACAGTGGCCCCTTGCATAAGGGGCACACTAAAATATCTAACAGTTTTGCATCCATGAATTATATCCTCAATATTTTTGGTGCCACTACTAGATAGGTATACGACTATATTTAGATTTGTCACACTCAAGAATTACTAATTAATTTCCTGGTCAGACTGCAGAACCAAGCTAAATGTTTAGATCTGTTTTGTATTCTCTCTATTACACCTAAATCTCGTCACCTAGCAAGGCTAGGCCTATCATTTTTTACCTCGAGTTTCTGTCATAAAAGTGATGTGATTGTACCCAGCAAGATGAGCGGCTTCCATTACAGAAATAACAGCCTGATGCGTGGCATTAGCATCAGCATTAATGACGATTACTGGATCCTGTTGGTCGCCTGCAGCTGTACGTAACTCATCACTGAGTCCTTCTACACTGTTGTATTTGACAGGTATACGATTGACCACATAACCACCGATATGACTAACTGACACGTTAATAGTGCTAGGATGATCAGAGGTCTCCTCTGCAGCGGCTTTTGGCAAACTAATTTCCAGTTCGGAGAATTTCGAATAGGTCGTGGTAATCATCAAAAATATTAGAATCACCAACAATACATCAATCATTGGGACCAAATTAATTTCCGGCTCTTCCTTTTGTCTTCCACGTTGAAAATTCATTAGACGATTTAGTAGTTGCACCCTAAAAGATTAATATGAACTATTGCAACTATTAAATCAAACCTTACGCTCACCGTGGACAGCCTCCACTAGTTTCAATGCCTGCAATTCCATCCCCACTACCAGTGAATCTACCTTAGCGCGGAAGTAACGGTAAAAAATCATGCTTGGAATCGCCACCAAAATACCAAACGCAGTGTTATAAAGTGCCACGGAAATACCATGAGCAAGCTGCGCCGGGTTATTACCACCTGTAGGAGAACTGGAGCCAAATATTTCAATCATACCGATTACAGTCCCAAATAACCCCAGCAGTGGGCTCATTGAAGCGATAGTGCCTAGGGTAGTTAAATATCGGTCAAGATCATGAGAAACAGCACGGCCAGCTTCTTCTATAGATTCTTTCATAACTTCGCGTGTACTTTCGATATTTTTCAACCCAGCCGCAAACACCTGACCCAAGGGAGAATGTGAGTACAGGCGCACAAGCATATCTTTACTCACACCACGTTCTTGATACTCCCGAATCACATTGGACAACAAGCCTTTCGGAGTCACAATACTTATGCGTAAAGCCAATACCCGTTCGCCGATAATACCAACAGCGGTGATTGAGGCTAGAATAATTAGCCAGATTGGCCAGCCAGCTGCTTGAATCAAAGAAAACAAGTAATATTCTCCTAGGTAAGCTAGATAAATTAGAGACGTAATGTATCGTGCCTACGTATTTTCAGCAAGGAGGAAAGCATATTATCAGTCAACAACATGATACTTTTTTTGCCCACAATTACTGTGGAAAAAATTGTAAATATATCTATTAAGTCATCTACTCGCAACAGTATTTTATAGTTAATTAATTTCTTGAATTTAATTAATCTATTAATATTATAGGGTTATATGTTTTGTATGAATTCACATGGGCCGGTCATTGCAATGCCATATTTTGTTACAAATGTAGATTATTGTAGAATGTCAAGATGAATTTTTCTCCAGAAACAGAAAACGTCCACGCTATCTTGAGCGTAAGTGAATTAAACCATAGCGCCAAAGACTTACTTGAGCATACATTTCCATTATTATGGGTTAGTGGTGAAATATCCAACCTTAAGCGATACGATTCAGGGCACTGGTATTTTTCCCTTAAGGATGCCAATGCGCAAGTACGCTGCGTTATTTTCAATCATAAGAACAGGTTCCTAAATTGGAGACCTGAAGATGGTATACAGGTTGAAGTGCGTGCATTGGTTACACTTTATAAAGCACGCGGCGATTTCCAGCTGAACGTGGATACGATGCGTCTAGCAGGACGGGGAGACTTATTTAAAGCATTTGAACAACTAAAGACCAAACTAGAAAAAGAAGGACTTTTTGAATCTACTCGTAAAAAACTACTGCCATCTTTTCCAAAACAAATAGGCATTGTAACCTCGCATGCAGGCGCAGCTCTACGCGACGTCCTATCCACATTACGACACCGTATGCCTTCAATATCGGTAGTCATTTACCCTACCCCGGTACAAGGTGACGGTGCTGCAGAAAAGATAGCAGAGGCTATTCAAACAGCAACTAAACGTGGCGAATGCGATGCGTTAATTCTTTGTCGGGGTGGTGGTTCAATTGAAGACTTGTGGGCGTTTAATGAAGAGGTTGTAGCTAGAGCAATAGCTTCATGCCATATTCCAATTGTTTGCGGTGTAGGTCATGAAACGGATTTTACTATTGCAGACTTTATTGCTGATGTTCGGGCAGCAACACCTACTAGCGCAGCACACCTTATTTGCCCAGATAATAATGAATTATTACAACACATAGAAACTCTGCGTAACCGCATTCAACGAATAATCCAGAGTTGCCTTGAAAGCCATATGCAGCACATCGATATGCTTTCACATCGCCTAAAACACCCAGATGAACGAATTCATATCCAGTTTATGCGCCTCCAACATTTCCGCGAACGACTTGCCAATTCCTGGCTACGTTACTTTGAGAATCGATTCTGGTCTTTGCGTGAACTGGGTCAGCATGTTACCACCGCAAGACCAGATGTCCCCCGCTTAGTTGCACAACTGTACGAATTAGACCGGCGTTTATATCGAGCAGTTACTCACCATTTTGATACGCTCACAATTAAACTGCAGCGACAGCAAGCACATCTTGCTCACCTTAACCCCCAATCTGTGCTAGAACGTGGTTATAGTATTGTCTACGACAAAAATGGAAGCGTATTAAAAAATAGCGATCAAATCAGTGTTGATGATAACGTCAAACTGTCATTTGCCAAAGGGTGGGGAATAGCGAAAGTATTAGAAAAATGGAAATAGAAATCGAACTTGAGAATCTTTAAAAAGACCAGATTTAGAAGACGATCTTCGGGGGATAGAGAACTTGTGTAAGTCGTGTTTGGAGGAAGAAATATGACGACAGGTATGGCTGAATCTATATGGATACAAAAAAACAATACGAAATTATTTAATAACCATTAAACCACTTTTTATAAAATGATTGCCAAAAATATTTGGAATAACTTACGATACGATACATGTGCAAATAATACGTTCGCCAATATTTGTTAATATTAAACATGCCGAATTAGGGACTTTTGTCTCCCGAATCTGATGTGTTAGAATGAACATGGAGTTGTAATCATCCTAATCTAAAATTAAGTAGACAAAGGAAATATTCCGGCGATCTTGTTAATAAGCTCAAAAACCACAAAACAGAAGCCACCAACTTCTCAACTAAGGAATTATATCTCTAATGCCAAGAATCTTTCTCATGCTTGGCGCTATCAATGCGTTTCTTTGCGTGGCTTTTGGTGCTTTTGGTGCGCATAGTTTAAAACTACGGCTCTCCG
>SPBV01000088.1 GCA_004525885.1 Nitrosomonadales bacterium | reverse complement strand
TGACCTGGACTGATGCGGGTGATCGTAACATCAACAGCATAGCTGGTCCTGTTATTCCAGTCTTTACCAAGCTCTAAGGCAAGACAGGCATGACACCGATCCGCCCCCCGTCATATGACGGGATGGTGGATCGGTTTTTTTTTGATAGCGGGAAAAATAAAGTTGGAAGGTCCTAAGTTTATAAAGATGATGAACAAAGGGTAATCGTTAGAAACGACATTGATGACAATAGATAAAATTCGGCAAGATGCTCAGCCTGCTTTTGTGCTGCACACTTATCCTTATCTTGAAACCAGCCTCTTAGTGGAGACTTTTACACGAAATTTTGGACGAGTGCCGCTGGTTGCAAAAGGTGCAAAACGCCCAAAATCTTTACTCAGGGGATTATTGATAGCGTTTCAACCTCTACAGCTTACTTGGACTGGGAAATCAGAATTACGAACACTACATAAGGCAGAGTGGCAGGGTGGCCAGCAACCTTTGAAGGGAATGGCGTTGATCTGTGGGTTTTATTTGAATGAGTTGTTAGTGCGGTTGCTGCATCGAGATGATCCCCACGAACAGCTATTCGAGTACTACCAAGAAACCTTGGTTGCATTGAATACGCAGAAAGATTACACCCCTATTCTGCGTCATTTCGAAAGACGGATGTTGAAGGAGTTAGGTTATGCTTTGACACTCAACGAAGATGCGGAATCAGGTAAGCCACTGAATCCAGATGAAGAGTACTGCTACGAAGTCGAGCGTGGACCAATAGTGACGAATGGAAGTAAAAATAGCTCTGGTCCACAACTACGTGGGAAGACTCTGTTAGATATGGAGAAAGATGATTATTCTGATAGTATTACCCGACAGCAGAGTAAGATACTAATGCGTTATATACTCAATCATTATCTTGACGAACAACCGTTACATACTCGGCAATTATTGAGGGATATACATACCTTATGACTGAACTGGGCGTCAATATTGATCATGTTGCAACATTACGGCAAGCGCGTGGAACAACTTACCCTAGCCCATTAGAAATGGCGCTAATCGCAGAGTCTGCTGGAGCAGATGCGATTACGTTGCATTTAAGGGAAGATCGGCGCCATATTCAAGAACATGATGTAAAGGATTTGCGTAATCTGATTAAAACCAGAATGAACTTGGAAAGCGCAGTAACTAATGAAATGATATCTTTTGCGTTAAGTATAAAACCAGAGGATGTTTGTTTGGTACCTGAGCGGCGAGAAGAGTTGACCACTGAAGGCGGGCTAGATGTGGTACGACATTTTGAACAAGTGAAACGTGCATGCGACAGACTAGCTGAAGCAGGTATTCGAGTTTCACTATTTGTTAATGCTGATTATATACAGATAGATGCAGCGGCGAAGACAAGTGCGCCAGTGATTGAAATTCATACTGGCCACTATTCTGACGCGCTGACTGTAGGTGAACAGCTGGAGAGACTAGAGCGGATTCGTTTAGCTGTGACACATGGGGCTGGTCAGGGCTTGAAAGTTAATGCTGGGCACGGATTGAATTATAATAACGTACAATCCATCGCCGCAATTTCTAATATATCAGAGTTAAATATTGGGCATTCTATTGTAGCTCGGGCTTTATTTATAGGTTTCGAACAGGCAGTACGCGAAATGAAAAAATTAATTTTGGAAGAAAAATGATATATGGAATTGGGACCGATCTTGTTGAGCCAATGCGTATTACGTGTTTGCTAGAAAGATACGGTAAGCGTTTCGCTAAAAGGATACTAACAAATGGTGAGTGGCCTGAGTTTGTCAGTAGTGGAAATCCAGCAATGTATCTAGCTAAGCATTTTGCTGCTAAAGAGGCATTTTCCAAGGCCATGGGAACGGGTTTCCGTCACCCTGTGAGTTTAAGCCATATTGGAATTATCCACGACCATCTGGGAAAACCGTATTATGAATTTCATCCAGAGCTAAACGTATTGATTAAAAATGAGGGAATCACGAGTTATCATCTCTCTATAAGTGACGAGATGAGTCTTGCCTGTGCTTTTGTGGTCTTGGAGAAATAATGTCACTTGGTCCAATTATGCTTGACATCGAGGGTACCGAACTTACGGTAGACGATAAGAGAAGGCTTCGGCATCCTATGACCGGTGGCGTAATTTTATTCACACGTAACTACTCATCACTGAGGCAATTAACAGACTTAACTACCAAAATTCATGCTTTGAGAACCCCGACTTTGCTGATTGCAGTGGACCACGAGGGTGGCAGGATTCAGAGATTCCGTAAAGATTTTACGCGATTACCTGCAATGCGTGAGTTAGGAAGAATCTGGGACGAACACCCTGTCCGGGCGCGTCATCTCTCACAACTAACAGGCTATGTGCTAGCTGCTGAATTACGTGCTTGTGGGGTAGACCTAAGTTTTACTCCAGTGCTTGACATAGACTATGGGCAGAGCTGCATCATAGGAGACCGTTCTTTTCATCGCAAACCACAGGCTATAGGAGATCTAGCTCAAAGTCTGATGCAGGGTCTAAAGCTAGGTGGCATGGCGGCGATTGGCAAGCACTTCCCCGGCCATGGATATATACAAGAAGACTCTCACATTGAAATGCCAGTAGATAAGCGCAGATATGCCGACATTGAAATGGACGATCTGATTCCGTTTCGACAAATGATTAATTCCGGCCTTACTGGTATTATGCCGGCACATGTCATATACCCTAAGATAGACTCGCAGCCAGCTGGATTTTCAAAAATATGGTTGCAAGAAATCTTGCGTACCGAGCTTGGTTTTGATGGCTGTATTTTTAGTGATGACCTAAGCATGGAAGGTGCTGCAGTTGCAGGTAACATTGTACAACGCGCCAAAGTTGCGTTCAATGCGGGCTGCGATATGGTGCTAGTATGCAATGATCCACATGCAGCAGATAAACTGTTAACGGAATTGAAATGGGATATCCCAGCTATTAGTCTTGCTCGTCTAGCCCATATGCGCGGACGATCCAATCCAGATTCAGTGGCTAAATTGTATGAGAATGCTCAATTCATTAAGTCAATAAAGGAAGTTGGAAATATTGGAGTCAGTAATGGAGAACTACCGCTAGCATAATTTAATGTTTGTATTACTTGTTTGAGCTTAACGTGCTATTTGTCACTCTAGACAAAGCTGTTGTTTAATCGCATTTCTATATTTTCTAATTTATTTCATAGGGCTAAATGGCTTTCATATATAGACCTATTTTTTCTTTATGTAGAAAGTGAACTCTTTATTATCCTCTGACAGTGACAGCATAATATTACCAGTCTGGTCAGAGAAAACCTGGAAATCAATGACTGAACCGGGGTCGGTAGCTAGTATTCTAAGTACTTGTCCGGAATTCATATCTGCCAGAGATTTCTTTGATCGAAGAATAGGAAGCGGGCAGTTAAGGCCACGTACATCAAGTTCTTTGTCAAAATTCATGCTTCCTTCTCTCAAGAGACTACTATTAATAATCAATTTATTATAAAACCATTGCCTGTAAAGAATCTAGTGGATATGGGTAGAATATCAAGGATGAGTTAGGATAGAGTAATTGATAGCAAAATATTTTAGGTTTGATAATTATGTCAGCTAATTTTTTACTTGCATCGCTCGGACAGCTATTACCAATAAAAGGCGTATATCTTGGTATTGCTGAGGCAGGAATCAAGCAATCCAATCGTAAAGATTTGTTGTTAATCACATTAGATGAAGATACAAACGTTGCTGGAGTATTTACGCAGAATCGGTTTTGTGCTGCGCCAGTGATAGTAGCTAAGGAGTATCTTTTCAAAGATAACCCTAGATTTCCAATCCGAGCTTTAATTGTGAATACTGGGAACGCTAATGCTGGTACGGGGGAAGAAGGTATCGCGCATGCTAGATCTATTTGCGCAGAACTGGCTAGGTTGTTGAGTTGTGATGTAAGTCAAGTGTTGCCATTCTCTACTGGGGTCATTATGGAGTTATTACCACTAGAGAAAATTATTTCAAGCTTGCCAAAAGCAGTAGCTAACCTTAAGCCAGACAATTGGTATGCTGCGGCACAGGCAATTATGACCACAGATATTGTACCCAAAGTGATATCTAAGAAAATTTTACTTGGTGGTGCAACGGTAACTATTACTGGTGTCGCTAAAGGCTCAGGTATGATCCACCCCAATATGGCAACCATGTTGGGTTATTTGGCTACTGATGCGGCTTTATGTCAACCATTGTTGCAGCAAATGGTGCGTGATGTAGCGGATAATTCATTCAATCGGATTACGGTGGATGGCGATACTTCAACCAACGATGCTTTCATTCTAATTGCGACGGGTCAAGCTGGCAATGTAGAAATTCTAAACAAAGATAGTATAGAATACAGAGAGTTGGAAGAAGCGGTGACTGAGGTGGCGGTATATCTTGCAAAAGCAATTGTACAAGATGGTGAAGGCGCAACCAAATTTATTACGGTAAGCGTTGAAGGTGGAAGAGTTTTAGATGAATGTGCCAAGATTGCATATGCTATTGCGCATTCTCCGCTGGTTAAAACTGCATTTTTTGCATCTGACCCAAATTTGGGACGAATACTTGCTGCTATTGGTTACGCGGGGGTAGACGATCTTGATGTAAGATTCGTACAACTTTACCTTGATGACGTACTAGTAGTAGAGAATGGTAAAAGAGCGCGTAATTATAGTGAAGAAGAAGGAAGACGAGTAATGAAGAAGCCAGAAATAACTGTGCGAGTGGTACTTAACCGAGGAAAAGACTCAACCACGGTATGGACTTGCGATTTTTCTTACGATTATATAAAAATAAATTCAGAATATCGAAGCTGATTTTTTAAGTATATGGATGAAAATTAGTAAATTATATATTTGTACCAATAAGCCGTTTTTCCACTTATTGACTTAGTATGTCTTATTTTCCTGTTATAGAAGTGGTCGTTGCAGTTATAACTCGATCTGACGGTAGCTTTCTTTTGGCCCGCAGACCTGAAGGCAAACCCTATGCTGGTTACTGGGAGTTTCCAGGTGGAAAAGTGGAGCCTGGTGAGTCCTTCCTGTATGCGCTCAATCGTGAATTGATGGAAGAATTAGGTATATATATTGAACTTTCTTATCCATGGATTACCCGCACTTATACATATTCCCATGCCACTGTGCGGCTTTACTTTCATAAAGTAGTAAAGTGGCATGGGGAGCCGTACGCATATGAAGATCAGGAATTGAGCTGGCAGTTTGCAGATAGCATTGAAGTTGCGCCTATGTTGCCAGCTAACATACCAGTATTACGAGCGCTTAGTCTGCCCTCAGTCTATCAAATTACTAATGTAGCTGAGCTGGGTGTGCAAGTTTCATTAATGAAACTTAAAAGTTCATTTCAGCAGGGCACAAGGTTAGTGCAGGTACGTGAGCCAGTAATGACAAAAGATGAGCTACGGGTGTTTGCTCATGAAGTAGTTGAGCTTGCTCATCATCACGGCGTAAAAGTTTTGATGAGTGGAGATGTCGAATTGTCTAGAGAGATTGGAATGGACGGGGTGCATTTTTCTTCTGTACAGCTAATGGGTTTTACCAGTCGTCCAGATGCCGATTGGTGCGGGGCATCATGCCACAATGCTGAGGAGCTTTTCCATGCTGAACAATTAAGTATGGATTTTGTAGTGTTGGGAGCAGTGTTACCAACGTTAAGTCATCCAGGGGTCACTTCGATGGGCTGGAGAAAATTCGCCGCACTGATACGTGATTTTTCACTTCCAGTTTATGCTTTGGGTGGTTTACGTTTGGAAGATTTAACTACGGCCTGGGAGCATGGTGGCCATGGCATTGCCATGATGCGAGGATCAGTATAGGAAATTTCACTAGTAAATAGACTCAAACAGTAAATATAAGAACGTAATTATTGAAAAAATTTGTTAATTATCGATTTATATTTCATCAGCTTCTTGTTCATCTATTTTTGGGATGAGGTAAGATCCAGTAGCCCAATTTCCAAGATCAATTTTCTTGCATAACTGAGAACAAAACGGACGGAAATCGTTTGTATTGTCCCGCACCATAGTTTTACCGCATTGAGGGCAGATAATCGTAGACTGTTTCATCATGATATATATAAGCTATTTGTCGATTATAAAGTACAAAAAGATAGCTCAAATTCTACATCATTTTCATATACCTTAGTTTTTTGTCCTGAGCCCGAGGTGACAAAGCGAATGGTGAGAGCGTATTTATTGGCACTAATCTCAGGGAAACAGGGTAAACTTTCACTTATTTTGAGACGCAGCATATGAGCAGCACACCCCTGGCCCATTTGCTGGAACATTCCTCGGTGAGCGATATGTTGAAAAATCTTTCCACTATTTCGTAAGAGGCGGAGGACTATTCTAAAGCTATCTTGGACAGGCAAAAATGGCGTGATCCATTCGCTAAGGTTTTCGTGGCATAGTTCAGGGTTTAGATGTAACCAATAGCGGTAGGAAGGCAAGTCAAACTCGCATGCGCCACCAGGGATTCCTGCACGCTGTTTAATGTTCATCAGCCACTCATTCTCCCGTAAGTGTTCGCCAACTTTCCCAGCCATACTCAGCATTCCTTGAGAAGCAGATTGAATATCATTCAATACTTGTTCTAGTGCTTCCCCAGAAACATCCGGATTCTTGCGTAAAGACTCCAATGATTGCCGCTGCCGCTCTAGCTCTTGCAGTAGATCCGATTTAATATCGGCGCGACTTGTAACATCAAGAATTTCAAATAGAGTAACAATGGCCGAATGGTGCTCAGCTGCGGCTTCCCTGTTGGCAAAGAAAGTAACTTTTTCAAACAAGTCTTCAAGCCGCAGAAAAGTGCGAATACGCTCATTGAGAGGATGTTCGTAGCTAATCACAATAAAATTGTCCGGATAGTACAGTAGAACATGATAATTCTGCCCTTCAAAACATCAATTAACAAATGAAAATTAATTCAAAATTAGTTGTGCCATGCTTGATAGACTTAAACTTCGTTCAATAAACCAAGATATTTGCAGTGTAGTATTTCTACTTGTCTCTGCAAGTGGGGCATATCTGCATTGTTAACGATTACATCATTCGCATGCTTCAGGCGCTCCTGGCGTGCTATTTGTGTCGCCATTATGGCATGCACTTCTTGTTCGTTTAGTCCGCTACGTAAAATAGCACGAGCAACTTGGCATTCTTCATTGCAATCTACTACTAGTATGCGCTGGACTATTTCACGATAACTACCAGTTTCAAGTAGTAATGGCACAACTATTATTA